>JBLMXO010000238.1:0-3990 GCA_050257815.1 Actinomycetota bacterium | reverse complement strand
CCGCAAGAGGACATAAAGCACGAATGCCGTGAGGCAACCGAGGACGAACCAAAGCAACACGGGCGTTAACGCCTCCGCACGACTAGGCGGCTGGGACAGCCGAGTAAGCCATAGGCGAAACCCCGAGCGGCGGGCAAGCGCCGCCCGCCTGCGACATAATTAAATCCGCGCAATCTCTGAGCGTTTCCGCGTCAACCCACGGCGTGCCAAGTGCCGTCAGGCTGACGGCAGGCTGTCCCCTTAGCCGTCTCCGGCTGCCCGGAGATATAGATCGTGTGGGTGTAGGTCCTGCAGTTCAGGCCGTTTTGCACGTAAGGCTTGCCGGGCACGATCTGGCCGCGATGCTGATTGTCGGGATTGTTCCACGGCGTCGGCTGGCCGCTATGACCATACTCCAAGGCCTGATATTGGGCCTGTTCGGCAAGTTGCCGGTCGCGCTCATCTAGGTCGCGGCCGATTAAATTGCCGAGCAACCCACCGGCCGCAGCGCCGATGACCGCACCGCCTACGCGATTGCTGGGACCGCCGATGGCGGCGCCAGCAACGGCACCTGCGGTAGCGCCGACGATGGTGCCGGTGCCCTGCTTATTGCCAGGTCCGCACGCCGCCATGAGCGACGGCAGCAATAGGATGATCGCTAATTGAGAGGCCTGTCTCATCGGTTCCCCCTTGGGCCGTCCGCTATTCGGCCCCCGGCAAGAGACTGAATGAGTTTAAACGTCGCAAGGCGTCCTTGAAAGATAACAATTCTGGCCAAATTGCGTTGGAGCTTGGGGAAAATCGCGGAATCGCGGGCGCTAGCTAGGCAAATCAGGCCGCCGGCAGCTCGAGCTTGGCGCGCAAGCCCCCTTCCGGAGAGGGCTCCAGCTCGAAGCGCCCTTTATATAGATGGGCGAGATCGGCGACGATCGAGAGGCCGAGCCCCGAGCCGGGCTTGCTTTCGTCCATCCTTTGCCCGCGCTTCACCGCCTTCTTGCGCTGCTCCTCGGTCAGACCCGGACCATCGTCGTCGATGACAACCACGAAGCGCCTCTTCCCTTCAGCAGGCGTTGCGCTCGCTTTCACCTCGGAGCTTGCCCATTTGCAGGCATTGTCGAGGAGGTTACCGACCATCTCCTCGAAATCCTGCTTCTCGCCCTGGAACTTGAGACCGGGCGTCGCCGCGACCTCGAGATCGAGACCGCGCTCCTCGTGAATGCGGTCGAGTGCCCGCTTCAGCCCTTGTAGGACTTGGTCGACATCGGTGACGTCGCCGATCACGCTCGACCGGGCGGCAACCCGGGCGCGGTCGAGATGATGAGTGATCTGCGTGCGCATGACCTCGGCCTGCTCGACCACCTTCGCCGCGAGCGGCCCCTCCTGGGTGCGTGCTTCGTTGGAAATCACGCTGAGCGGGGTCTTAAGCGCGTGCGCGAGATTGCCGACATGGGTGCGCGCCCGATCGACGATCTCGCGGTTCGACTGAATCAGCGCATTCAACTCTTGCTGGAGCGGTCTGATCTCATAGGGAAGCTCGCCTTCGAGCTTCTCCGCCTGTCCCGACCTAATGGCGGAGAGATCTTTGCGGATATTGCCAAGCGGCGAAAGCCCGTAGCGGACCTGGAAATAGGTGGCGACAAGCAGGCCAAGCCCAAGCACGCCAAGTGCAGCGATGAGCAGACGGGTAAACTCGGAAAGATCGCGGTCGATCTCGCCGCCGTCACCCGCGACCGCGTAGGAATAAGGCGTAGAGTTCGGGCCTGCAGGCCTGATCTCGCGCTCAAGTACGCGCACGTGCTGACCTTCGGGACCGGGCTCATAGGCGCGGCGGATGAGGCTCTTGTCGGGGGGAACGTCGGTCTGGCTCGGCAGCTTGAGCTGTTGATCGAGGAGGGAGTCCGACACATAGAGGGGACGGTCAGACCCGTCGAGCGCCTTGACCTGCCAGTACCAACCGGAGAAGGGGATGGTGAAAATTGGCTCGCCGAGAGCGGCGGGCTCCTGCGGCTGGCGCGAGCCTCCCGTCGTGCTCGAGGCGACGAGGCTCGTCATGTAGACATTAAGGCGCGCGTCGAAATTCCGCTCGAGCGCGCTGCGGTAGATCGAGACGAGCAGGATAGCGGTGACGGGAAGGACGACTAACGTCCACGCCGCCGCCGAGGCGAACAGTCGGAACGCGAGAGAATTAAACCTCATCGTCTGCGTCCGAGAGGCGGTAGCCGAGCCCGCGGACAGTCTTGATGAGATCGATGGGAAGCTTCTTGCGCAACCGCCCGATGAACACTTCGACCGTGTTCGAATCGCGATCAAAATCCTGCTCGTAAAGATGCTCGACGAGCTCCGTGCGCGAGACCACGCGGTTCCGGTGCAACATCAAATATGCAAGCACCCGGTATTCGTGCGAGGTGAGCTTCACCGCCTGGCCCTCGACGGTGACGCGTGCCGTCTTGGTATCGAGACGGAGCGGTCCGCATTCCATCTCGTTGCTCGCGTGCCCCGCCGCGCGTCTGAGCAGCGCGCGAATACGAGCGAGCACCTCCTCCATATGGAAGGGTTTGGCCACGTAGTCGTCCGCGCCGGCATCCATCCCGGCGACCTTGTCGCTCCACCGCTCGCGCGCGGTGAGGATCAAGACCGGCATCTTGCGCTCGTCACGCCGCCATTGCTCGAGAACGCTAAGGCCGTCCTTCTTGGGCAAGCCGAGATCGAGCACGACCGCATCGTACGGCTCGGTATCGCCGAGGAAATGCCCCTCCTCTCCGTCGAAGGCCGTGTCGACGGCATAACCCGCATCGCTCAGCGCGGTGACGAGCTGGCGGTTCAGGTCTGGATCGTCCTCGACGACGAGAAGCCGCAAAGTCGATATCCTCCCGACTGGAACCTAAGTCCCCTTAAAACCGCCCGGTAGCAGCGTCAACAACGAGGTTGGTCACCTCGCCCGTCGGCCCGAGCACGACGAGCTTATAGACGTAGCCGTTGCCCTGCTTGCACAGCGATTGGTTGACGACTTTACCGCCGGTCTTCTTTTGCACCATCTGGTAAATGGTGCCGGCCGGAATGAGCTTGTTCTGCGCGATGATCGCTGCGGCGTTGCCCCAATCGACGCAGCCGGGCCCCCCCGCCTCAGTCGCCACCGTCAACGGCGCGAAGACAAGAGCCGCGATCAGAATCGGTTGAAGCATCCGCCACATATTTCCCAGTCCCATTATGCTTATTGCGCAGGACCTTAAATGAAGGCGCATGAACGACGCATGAACGTGTCCGGCCAAGTCCAATGTTGAATTGTGACGTTCAACATGACACTGGAAATTCCGGCCGAGCGGGTTGCCTCTCGGCCCCAACCTGTTTGATAAGAACGGCTGCGCAATTGTCATGTGGCTCCAGGGAGGAAGCCATGGCCAAGGGCGATGAAACGCCGATTGCTCGCCGCAACTTTCTGAAGCAGGCTGGCGTTGCTGCTGGTGGCGCCGTGCTGACGCCGTCGCTCGCCCGTGCGCAAGGCTCAGCCCCCACTGGCGATCAGCAGCCCTCTCTGGTCAATCCCGAGAAGCCGATGCCCGAGAACGTCACTGCCGACGAGATCAGACAGCTGCTCAAGCTCGAGCCGAACGCGACCTGCGGCTTCGTGCGCGAGACCTATAAGAGCGCGCTCTCGATTGCGCCCGGCGGATTACCGGCACCGTTTGAGAAGGGACGCCCTGCCGGCACCGCGCTCTATTTCATGGTGACGCCGGAAGCGCCGGTAAAACTGCACCGCATCATGAACGATCAGCTCTATCACTATTATCTCGGCGACCCGATCGAAGTGCTGCTGCTGCACGAAGGCGGCATCAGCGAGCTCGTCGTGGTCGGTCCAAACATTCCGGGCGGCGAGCTGGTGCAGCTCTTCATCCCCGGCGGCACGTTCCACACCGCGCGCGTCACCGGCAAGAAGCGCTGGTTCCTGGGCGCGAGCACCGAATGGCCGGGCGTCGATCCTGCGCTCGACGTCGAGATAGGCAACATCGAAGC
>JBLMXO010000237.1:0-5363 GCA_050257815.1 Actinomycetota bacterium | reverse complement strand
GGTCGCCGACGAGGCCGGCATCCAGTTTCGCGTGCTCAACCGGAGCAAAGGCCCGGCGGTGCAGGGGCCGCGCGCCCAGGCCGACCGCAAGCTTTACCGCAAGGCCATGCAGGCGGCGATCTCGGCTACGCCGAACCTCGAAGTGATCGAGGCTGCGGTCGAGGATCTCCTCGTCACCGACGGTATGGTTGGCGGAGTGTTAACCGCACATGACCAGCGCTTCGCCGCTGGCGCCGTCGTGCTTACCACCGGCACCTTCCTCCGCGGCCTCATCCATATCGGCGAGCGCAAGATCCCCGCCGGGCGTATCGGCGAGGCCCCTGCCCTTGGCCTCTCGACGCAGCTCTACGGGCTTGGCCTTCGCATGGGCCGGCTCAAGACCGGCACCCCTCCCCGGCTCGATGGCCGCACCATCGATTGGGCCGGGCTCGAGGTGCAGAAGGGCGACGACCCGCCCCAGCCCTTCTCCTTCCTCACCGACGAGATCACGACGCCCCAGATCGTCTGCCACATCACCCACACGGCCAAAGCCACGCATTCGATCATCGAGCAGAACCTCGCCCGCGCGCCGATGTACTCGGGTCAGATCGAGAGCACAGGCCCGCGCTATTGTCCCTCGATCGAGGACAAGGTGGTGCGCTTCAAGGAGCGCGGCAGCCACCAGATCTTCCTCGAGCCCGAGGGTCTCGACGATGACACGGTCTATCCGAATGGCATCTCGACCTCTCTGCCCGAGGACGTGCAGCTTGCTTTCTTGAAGACGATCGCAGGCCTCGAGCAAGCGCGCGTCATCCGTCCGGGCTATGCCATCGAGTACGACTACGTCGATCCGCGCGAGCTTCATGCGAGCCTCGAGACGAAGGCAGTCCCGCGGCTCTTCCTCGCCGGCCAGATCAACGGCACGACCGGTTACGAGGAGGCAGCGGGTCAGGGGTTGATCGCGGGCATCAACGCCGCGCTCGCGGCGTCAGGCACATCGAGCAGGTTCGGTCTCACCCGCGCCGACGGCTATCTCGGCGTCATGATCGACGACCTCACCACGCGCGGCGTGACCGAGCCCTATCGCATGTTCACCAGCCGCGCCGAGTATCGCCTCACCCTCCGCGCCGACAACGCCGATCAGCGCCTCACGCCGCTCGGCGAGAAGATCGGCTGCGTCGGGTCAGAGCGCAGTGCTGTGTTCGCCGCCAAAGCCGAGAAGCTCGCCGAGGCCGAAGCGCTGCTCACGAGAGTCGCGCTCACACCAGACCAGGCGGCAAAGCACAGGCTCACCATCAATCGCGATGGCCGCAAGCGGAGCGCATTCGAGCTGCTCTCTTACCCTGAGATCGACCTTGCCCGGCTGCAATCGATCTGGCCGGAGCTCGGCGCTATTCCTCCATCTATTGCGGCACAAATCACCGCGAATGCGCGCTATTCGGTCTACGTAAAGCGGCAAGAGATCGATATTGCCGCGTTCCGCAAGGATGAAGGTATAGCGATCCCCACCGACTTCTCCTTCTCGGCCCTTCCCGGCCTTTCCACCGAGCTTCGCCAGAAGCTCGAGCGCAACCGGCCCGAGACCCTCGGCAAGGCCGCACGGCTCGACGGGATGACGCCGGCCGCACTGATGCTCCTTCTTGCGCATCTGAAGAAGGGGCAGGCCGCCCGCAGTGCTTAACGATGGTTAATGCGGTAACCATTCAGGGCCCCGACCAGTTCGCAGAAGCCTTTAAAGTTCCACGTGAAACAATCCACAGGCTGGCGCGCTACGCCGAAATCCTGGGGCAGTGGCAGAAGCGGACCAACCTCATCAGCCCCTCCACCCTGCCCACGCTCTGGTCGCGCCATTTCGCCGATTCAGCGCAACTTTGCGCCCTTGCGCCAAACGCGCGACTCTGGCTGGATCTTGGTTCAGGGGCAGGCTTTCCCGGGCTCGTGGTTGGGATCATGCAAGCGGGTAGGCCGGATTTCCGCATGCATCTCGTCGAGGCCAACCGCAAGAAATGCGCCTTCCTCGCCGAGGTCGTGCGCGAGACCAAGGCCCCTGTGGACATCCACGCCATGCGTATTGAAGACCTGGGTGAAAGCGCCCAAAGCCTAGAACCTGACGTGGTCAGCGCCCGCGCCCTTGCGCCGCTTCCCCGTCTCTTCGAGCTGGCAGCGCCGTTCTTCGGGGAAAGGACAAAGGGGCTGTTCCTGAAAGGTCGAGAGGCAGAGGCCGAGCTTGCGGCCGCGCGCGAGGACTGGGAGTTCGACTTCCGCCTCCACCAGAGCCTCACCGCGCAAGACTCCCGCATCATCGAGGTGACCGGGCTTCGCCCGCGCGCCACGCAGAGGAGCGCGAGCTGATGAGCGCGTTTACTCCGCGACGCGCCCGCGTTCTTGCGCTTGCCAACCAGAAAGGTGGCGTCGGCAAGACCACGACCGCGATCAATCTCGGCACCGCGCTCGCAGCCGTCGGCGAGCGTGTTCTCATCATCGATCTCGACCCGCAAGGAAATGCGAGCACCGGGCTTGGCGTCGAACAGCGTCCCGTCTCGACCTTCGACGTGCTGAGCGGAACCGCCACGATTGCCGACGCGCGCGTCCCCACTCACGTACCGCGGCTCTCGATCGTTCCCGCTACCATCGACCTCATGGCGTTCGAGCGCGAGGCCTCGGCCGCGAGCGGCAAGCATTACCGCTTGCGCGATTGTCTTGCCGCGATGACAGCGGCCGAAGATCCTGACAATGCCACGAGCTACATCCTCATCGACTGCCCGCCCTCGCTCAACCTTCTCACCGTGAACGCGCTCGCCGCGGCCGACGCCGTGCTCGTTCCGCTGCAGTGCGAGTTCTTCGCGCTCGAGGGTCTCGCGCAGCTCTTGAGCACCGTCGAGGAGATCAGGGTGCGGCTCAATCCTAAGCTCCAGATCCACGGCGTGGTGCTCACCATGTACGACCAACGCACCAGCCTGTCTGACCAGGTGGTCGAGGACGTGCGCCGTGTCCTCGGCGAGAAGGTTTATGCGACCATCATTCCGCGCAATGTGCGGGTGGCCGAGTCGCCGTCGCACGGCAAGCCCGTGCTGCTCTACGATTATCGCTGCACTGGCAGCCAGGCCTATATCAGGCTCGCCTCCGAGGTGATCGAGCGCGAGCGGCGGATGCGGGCGGCATGATCATTTATCGGCGAATAAACGGGAAGGAGACTGCCATGGCGGTCGGCGGGCAGAAGGCAAGACTTGGTAGAGGACTGGCCTCGCTGATCGGAGGGCCGCTCGAGGACCTTGGAGGCACCGAGCAGCGGAATGTTCCGCTCGCTTTGCTGAAACCGGGCCGCTTCAATCCGCGGCGGAACTTCGCCGAGACGCAGCTCGAGGAGCTTGCCGCATCGATCCGCGAGCGCGGGCTGGTACAGCCGCTCGTCGTGCGACCTTCGTCCGTCGAGGCCGAGAGCTTCGAGATCGTCGCCGGCGAGCGGCGCTGGCGGGCCGCCCAGCTCGCCTCGCTGCATGAGATTCCGGTCGTCGTCCGCGCGCTGTCGGACCAGGAAGCCGTCGAGATCGCCATCATCGAGAATGTCCAGCGCGAGGACTTGAACGCGATCGAGGAGGGCGAGGGCTACAAGCTGCTCATGGACGGGCATGGCTACACCCAGGAGGACCTCGCCAAGGTCATCGGCAAGAGTAGGAGTCATCTCGCTAATACGCTGCGTCTCCTGAAGCTCCCGGAGGACGTTCAGGAGCTCGTCCGCACCGGGGCCATCAGCGCGGGTCACGCGCGCGCATTGATCGGCCGCGGCGACGCCTCTGCGCTCGCCGCTCGTATCGTCAACGAAGGGTTAACGGTGCGCCAAATTGAGGCACTTGTTAAGGAAGCGGTAACCAAGCCGAAGCGCGACAAGCCGCGCAAGGATGCCGACACCAAGGCGGCCGAGCTTGAGTTGAGCGAAGCCCTCGGGCTCGGTGTCGAGATCAGGCGCAAGGGCAAAAGCGAGAAGGGCGAGCTCCGAATTCGCTATACGAGCCTCGACCAGCTCGAGGACCTGCGCTACCGCCTGCTGCGCAAGCCTGGGCGCTAACTCAAGCGCTGCCGAGAAATTCCTGAGCGCGGAACAGCGATTTGAACGGGATGCCTTCAGCCGCATAAAGATCTGCGGCCCCCTCGCCGCGATCGAGGATCGACAGCACGACCGCGACCTTGGCACCCGCCTCAATCACCGCCTTGACCGCCTCCAGCGCCGAGCCGCCGGTCGTGGTCACGTCCTCGAGGATCACCACTGACTTGCCGGTGATGTCGGCGCCGTCGACGCGCTTCTTGGTGCCGTGGTCCTTGACCGCCTTGCGCACGAAGAAACCCTGCAAGTAGCGGCCATACTCAGGACTCTTCATCGCCACCGGGGCGATGAGCGGCACGGCGCCCATCTCAAGCCCGCCCACGCAATCTGCGTCGACGCCTTCGAGTTCTTGCAGGATCAACTCCGCGAGCAACGCGGCTCCGTCGGGGTTGAGCATCGCCGGCTTCATGTCGAAATAGAAATCGCTCTCGCGACCGGAGGCGAGGATGATTTTGCCGCGCCTGAAGGCCCGCTCCTTGAGCAGCATGAAGAGCTTGTTGCGAAGCTCGAGGCTCGCGCTGCGCTGGTCCATGGTGGCCTCCATTCCCCGCTAGAGCATTGCATATAACGCCGCGGGCGCGCGTCAAAGCTTCGACGTGAGCACAAGCAGGAGCCGTTCGGTGAATGCACCTTCAAGCTCGGGCGAGCGGCGTGTGCGCCTGATCGTTTCCTGGATCAGGGGAAGAAAATGCGAGAGCCGTGTGGGCCCGAGCCGCCGGCAATGGGCGAGGAACTCGCTCTCGCGTTTGAAGTGGGGACGGGGCCTTAGCGTTTTCACCGCGTCCTCCGCGCTCCCGCCTCCCGCCTGTGTCGCCGCCACCTTGTGCAATTGGGTGAAGTGGCGGGCAAGCGCGATCAGTGCGGCCTGGCTCTCGGTGCCGGACGCCGCAAGACGCTGTAACTCGCGTAAGGCTTCGGCCGGATCGCCGCTACTTGCGGCATAGGCGAATGTCTCGAGCGCGGTCTCGGCCGCATCGCCGACGATCGCCACCACGTCGTCATGCGTCACTTCGGTTCCGCCCTTGGCATAGAGCGCGAGCTTCACCACCTCCGAGCGCGAGAGCGCCTGGTCTGCGCCAAGCCGCGACATGAGATAACGGCGGGTCTCGCCATCGATGCGGAGGCCGGCCTCGGCAAGCTCGGCGTCGATCAGCGAAGCGAGGCTGCGCTCATCGCTATAGCAAGGCAGCGCCGCCGCAGACTTGTTGCTCTCGAAAGCTTTGCGCAACGCCGAGTCGGGCCGAAGATTGCCGGCCTCGACGATAAGGGTGTTGTCGAAGGG
>JBLMXO010000236.1:0-9937 GCA_050257815.1 Actinomycetota bacterium | reverse complement strand
GACACCCAGTCCGACGCGCTTGAGGGCGATGTGGGCTACACCTTCAGCGGCAAGATCTGGAACTTCTTCACGCCTAGCATCAGCGGTGCGATCGGCGCGCAGATGTATCAGAAGGAAAACATCGTGCCGAGTTACCTCTATTGGAATGCCGGCGTGACCCTGGGCTTTATGGATCACTGGTCGGTCGACGTTCGCTACTGGGATACCGACTACAGTAAGACGGATTGCGCCATCAACAGCGGCGCGCGGGACAATTGCGATGCGACCGCCGTGGCCACCATCAAGGCAACCTTCTAGAGCTTCACAACTTCCCCAAAGAACACTTCCCACCTCAAAGGGCGCCCATTGCGGCGCCCTTTTTTTGTCTGTCGCCGCGATTTTATCCGCAGACTGATCAACTCGAGTCCGCGTGTCCCGTGAGAGGATTCTGCTAATTCGACGCAATGCTGTGGTATACTGTTTAGGCAGCAGACTTGCCTGGCGACAAACGGGGGTTTGGACAATGGCTGAGAAAAAACACGAAGGCGGGGTCTCCTATCATGTCCCCGAGAAAGACTATTTCGACAAGCGCGAGCTCAGGCGTCACGCTGGGGTTTTCGCGCTTTGGGCCTTAGGCGTCGGGGCGGTCATATCGGGTGACTTCTCCGGCTGGAACCTCGGCTTCGCCGTCGGCGGTTGGGGCGGCATGTTCGTCGGCACCGTAATCATCGCCATCATGTATCTCGGCCTCACCTATTCCATCGCCGAGATGAGCCCGGCGCTGCCGCACACCGGCGGTGCCTACTCTTTCGCGCGCACGGCTTTCGGCCCGTGGGGCGGCTTCATCACCGGTGTCGCCGAGAACATCGAATACGTGCTCACTCCGGCGGTGGTCGTCTACTTTATCGGCACCTACATGACGGCGATCACCGGCACGCCTGACTGGTTCCAGCCGGGCTGGTGGATCATCGGCTACATCGTCTTCGTCGGCCTAAACGTGCGCGGCGTCGAGCTGTCGTTCAAGGTGACGGTCATCGTGACGTTGGTCGCCATCGCGATCTTGCTCTTCTTCCTGCTGAGCGCGCTGTTCTCCGGGCAGTTCGATTTCGCCAAGTGGGCGATGAATATTGGCGCAGGTCCTGACGGCGCGGCAGTCGAGCTCAAGGACGGTGGTGGCCCGTTCCTGCCCTTCGGCATCCACGGCATCCTCGCTTCGCTGCCCTTTGCCGTGTGGCTGTTCCTGGCCATCGAGCAGTTGCCGCTTGCGGCGGAAGAATCGGTCGATCCGAAGCGCGATATGCCCAAGGGCATCATGCTCGGCATGTTCACGCTGATCGCGCTCGGCTTCGCGGTATTGATCATCAACCCGGCGATTCCCGGAGGCTCCTTCGCCTACGGGACCTCGGGCCAGCCGATCCTCGATGGCTTCGCCGTCATCTATGGCAGCAACTGGGCGAGGCTCTTGTCGCTGTTCGCGGTTGCCGGTCTGGTCGCGAGCTTCCACGCCATCATTTTCGCCTACGGCAGGCAGATCTACTCGCTCTCGCGCGCGGGCTACTTCCCGCACTTCCTGTCGGTCACCCACGGCGAGCACAAGACGCCGAATACTGCGCTGATCGCGGGCGGCGTGATCGGATTGGCGGTGATGCTGGTGGTGTGGTTCGCCCTAGGCGGTGAGGCTGCAGGCACCTTCATCGGCAGCGTGCTCCTCAACATGGCGGTGTTTGGCGCCATGTTCTCCTATCTGCTGCAGGCGCTGACATTCCTGCAGCTCAGGCGCAAGTTCCCGAGCATCGAGCGTCCCTATCGGAGCCCGTTCGGTGTCCTTGGCGCTTCGCTGACGGTGATCATCGCAGTGGTGACGATCTACTTCCAGCTCACCGATCCGCTCTATCGCCAGGGCGTCATCGGCGTCGCCATCTGGTATATCCTCGCGATCCTCTACTTTGCCGCCTATGGCCGGAAGACTCTCGTCTTCTCGCCCGAGGAGGCGTTCGCCGTGAAGCATCGCGAAGGCGCTGCTGCGGTAAAGTAACCGCGCGAATTTGATACCTTCAGAGCCGGTCCGCTTGGCGAGCGGGCCGGCTCTCTCATTTGGTGAGACGCCATCGATCTCGGGGCCGGCGCCCGGTATTGACAACGACCCGCAACACTGGTGCCTTCCGCGTCGTCGCTGAAGACACCATCCCCGCGGAGGCGCCCTCGACCATGACTGAGCAGACCTTGAAGATCATCTCTCCCGTCGACGGCTCGGTCTATGCCGAGCGCAGAATCGCGCGCGACGCCGAGATCGATGCCGCCGTGTCATCGGCGCGCGGCGCGCTTCCCGAATGGAAGAGCGTTCCAGTGAAGGAGCGCGCGCGTTACATGCTCGCGTTTATCGACGCGCTCGTCGCCATGAACGAGGAGGTGACGGTCGAGCTCGCTTGGCAGATGGGCCGTCCGGTGCGTTACGGCGGCGAGAAAGGCGCCGCCGAGGAGCGCGTGCGCGCCATGGCGGCCATGGCCGAGGAGGCGCTCAAGCCGTACTACCCGCCCGAGATTGCCGGCTTTCGGCGCTATATCGCGCGCGAGCCGTTGGGAATCGTGATGGTCATCGCGCCGTGGAACTATCCTTATCTCACGGCGATCAACACGATCGTGCCCGGCCTTCTCGCCGGCAATGCCATCATCCTGAAACATGCGGTGCAAACTTTGCTCGTCGGCGAGCGCCTCGCCGAAGCCTTCCGGCGCGCCGGCCTGCCCAAGGGTCTCTTCCATAATCTTGTGATGAGCCACGAGCAGACCGAGAAGCTGATCGGCTCTGGCCGCGTCGACCACGTCAATTTCACCGGCTCGGTTGCCGGCGGCCGTGCCATAGAGCGGGCGACGGCGGGAACCTTTGCGTCGCTCGGGCTTGAGCTCGGCGGCAAGGATCCGGCCTATGTGCGGGCTGACGCCAAGCTCGACCACGCCATTGAAAATCTCGTCGACGGCGCGTTCTACAATTCAGGCCAATGCTGCTGCGGCGTGGAGCGCATCTATGTCGATGCCCGCGTCTACGACGATTTCGTCGAGGGCTTCGCCGATCTCACCCGCAAATATGTGGTGGGCAATCCGCTCGATACCGCCACCACGCTCGGGCCAATGGCGCGCAGCTCGTTTGCCGACACGGTGAGGGAGCAGATCGCCGAGGCGCGACGGAAGGGTGCCACGGCCCTCATCAACATGAAGGTCGAGGGCGACCGCCCGGGCTCACCTTATCTTGCGCCCGAGGTGCTGACCAATGTCGATCACCAGATGGAGGTGATGCGGGAAGAGAGTTTCGGCCCCGTGGTCGGGATCATGAAGGTGCGCGACGACGAGGAGGCCATTACCTTGATGAACGACAGCCCTTATGGGCTGACGGCCTCGATCTGGACGAAAGATATGGATCGTGCGGCAGACATCGGCTCGCGCGTCGAGACGGGCACGGTGTTCATGAACCGGTGCGACTATCTCGACCCGCATCTGACCTGGACCGGCATCAAGGATACCGGGCGAGGCACGACGCTGTCGAAATATGGGTTTGACGCTTTGACCCAGCCGAAGAGCTTTCACCTTCGCGACGTGTGACGAGCGCGGCGGCTCTTCCGCACCAGCGACTTGCACCGGCATGACACGCCATCGATGAAGGCCTCGACCGAGGCGGCAAAAGCTTGATCGCGGTCGAGCGACTTGAAGGCCGGTATGAGGGCCCGAGTGGCGGGGTAGGCGAGGGGATTGAGCGCCTTAAGCTCCGCTTCGTCGTTCGCGTCGATCGGACGCAACAGCCCCTCCGCCTCTGCCAAAGCATAGCCGAGGATGAAGGCATAAAACGCGAGTCCAAGCCCCGCCGCTTCGGCATCGCTCAATCCGGCCTCTCTGAGGGCGCGATACACGACCTCGCTCGAGGCATGGTCGGCTGGTCCGGTCGCGTGGAAGCGGAAATGCAGATGAAAAACGCGCGGGTGGCGGTGGGCGAGGTCGCGATAAGCGGTTGCCACATGGCGAAGATCCGCGCGCCAATCGGTGCTCGGGGCCGGCAACTCCACGCTTGCCAGAGCCCGGTCAGCAATGCGCCGCAACAATTCCTCCTTGGAACCGAAATGATGCAGCACCGTCATCGGGTCGACGCCGATACGGAGGCCAAGCTTGCGCACGGAAAAACCTGGTTCTCCGTCACGCGACAGCATGTCGAAAGCCGCAGCAAGGATGGCATTCTTGTCGAGGCCCCGGCGACCGCGCGGGCGAGAGGCGGACTTGCGTGCTGTTTGCGTTGACAATTCTACACCGTAGCCAATAAAGTCTTCGTCATAGCCATACCGGCCGACCGGTCCCTGTCAAGGTTACCCGTGGGCGGGTAGTTAGAGTGGGCGCGGGTTTATGTCGGCTTCCTGGACATCAATCGCATCGAGCGGGCTGTGCAAGAAGGCACTCCTCCTCTTGCTCTGCGCCCGTATCGGCTACACGCCCCACGCGAGCTTCCAGCGCTAATTGAATGACCTTCGGGTCGCGCTTTTGCTGGAGGTTAAGGTGACGAATCAATATCAGACCGCGCAATTGAGAGAGCTCGATGCTCTCCACCATTTGCATCCATTCACCGATCATAAGTCGCTTCGCGCCGCCGGCTCGCGCGTCATCGTGCGCGGGGAGGGGCCTTATATCTTCGACAGCGAAGGCCATCGCATTCTCGATGGGATGGCAGGCCTGTGGACCACCAATATTGGATATGGGCGAAAAGAACTGGCGCAGGCGGCTTACGACCAGATGGTCGAGCTGCCCTTCTACAATACCTTCTTCAAGACGACGCACCCTCCGGTCGTGGCGCTGGCACGCAAGCTTGCCGAGCTCGCGCCGGACAATCTCAACCAGGTCTTCTTCGGCTCCTCGGGCTCGGAAGCGAACGATACTGCCATCCGTCTCATCCGCCATTATTGGGTGCTCAAGGGCGAGCCCAAGCGGCGCATCATCATCTCGCGCAGGAACGCCTATCATGGCTCGACCATCGCCGCGGGATCGATGGGCGGCATGGCGCATGTGCACGCACACAGCTACCCGGTCTACGAGGGCTTTCGCCACATCATCGATCCTTACTGGTACGGCGAAGCCAGAGAACGAGAGTCTCCCGAAGCCTTTGGCCTTCGCGCCGCGCGTGCGCTCGAGGAGGAGATCCTCGCGATAGGTCCCGAGAACGTCGCCGCCTTCGCCGGCGAACCGGTCCAAGGCGCGGGCGGGGTCAAGATCGCGCCTGAGAGCTATTGGCCGGAGGTGCAGCGCATCATCGACAAATATGGAATCCTGCTCCTCGCCGACGAGGTGATCACGGGTTTCGGCCGCCTCGGCACGTGGTTCGCCTCGCAGCATTACGGGATCAGGCCGAACCTCATCACCTTCGCCAAGGCGGTGACCTCAGGCTACATCCCGCTCTCCGGCGTCATCGTCGACGATGAGATCGTCGGCGCGCTGATGGCCCATGATGACGACTTCCATCACGGCTACACCTTCTCGGGCCATCCGGTCGCTTGCGCCGTGGCGCTCAAGAATCTCGAGATCATGGAGGAGGAGAGGCTAGTCCCGCGCGTGAAGGAATTTGGCGGTCCGGCACTTGCGAAGATGCTCGCCAAGTTCAAGGACCATCCGCTCGTGGGGGAGGTCCGCTCCGTCGGCCTTCTCGGCGCGATCGAACTCGTCGCCGACAAGCGGAGGCGGCGGCGTTTCGATAGCCCGGGTCGTGTCGGCCTCATCTGCCGCGATCACTTCTTCCGCGAAGGTTTCATCATGCGCGCAGTGTTCGACACCATGGTCATGGCGCCGCCGCTGATCTGGACGCAAGCGCAGTTCGACGAGGCTGAGGCCGTGATCCGCCGCGTGCTCGATCTGACCCTCAACGATGTTGCGGGCGAGGTGGCTGCATGAGCCGTCCCGTCGTCGTCGTCCCCGCCTGCACCAAGCTGATCGAAGAGGACGTTTTCGACGCGGTCGGCCGCAAATACTCGGTGGCTGTTGCCGAAATTGCCGAATGCCAGCCGCTGCTTGTGCCGGTCGGCGCTTGCACCACGGATGTCGGCTCGGTGTTGGAAGTGGCCGACGCTATCCTTCTGTCGGGCAGCCCTTCCAATGTCGCGCCGGAGCATTATGGCAAGGAGGCGCCGGTCGATCCAAATGCGCTCGATCCACTGCGCGATGCGGTCACGCTGCCGCTCATCAGGGCGGCCGTCGAACGGAAGACTCCGCTCTTCGCCATCTGCCGAGGTTTTCAAGAGTTGAACGTCGCCCTAGGCGGCAGCTTGCATCAGGCAGTGCACGACGTTGATGGACACAAGGACCACCGGGCCCGGACCGATGTTCCATTGAATGAGGCTTACGGTCCGGTCCACCCCGTCACACTGCGCGGCCGGTTGCGCGATTGGATCGGACGCGACGAGATCATGGTCAACTCGCTGCACGGGCAGGGCATCTCGCGTCTCGCCACTGGACTTAAGCCCGAGGCCTTCGCCGATGATGGTCTCGTTGAGGCCGTGCGCGGCCCCGACGACGCCGCGTTCTGCTTGGGCGTGCAGTGGCACCCCGAGTGGTTGGCACGTTCGAACGAGGTGTCGAAGTCCCTGTTCCGCCGTTTTGGTGCCGCGGCGAGGGGTGTCGAACCATGAGCGCTGCCCGGCTCACCAGCGATGAGGCGAAAGCGTTCCTCGACGCCAATCCAACGGTGCAGTGGATCGATGTCTTCCTGTTCGACATGCACGGCGTCCCGCGCGGTAAGCGCCTCCGCCGCTCCGACCTCATTGGCGCCGCCAAGAAGGGTCTCTTGATGCCGGCGTCGGTGTTCATCATGGACCCGCTCGGCAATTGCATGGAGGAGACGGGCCGGTTGTGGGAGACGGGCGATCCCGACCACCAGTGCCATCTTCTCAGTGGGACGCTGGCTGCGGTTCCCGTGGGCGACGGCCGGCATGCGCAGGCCGTGATGGTGGTTGACGCCAAGGAAGAGCTCGACCCGCGCCGCGTGCTGTTAGGCCAGGTTGAGCGCTTCACGCGCGCGGGTCAAACCCCGGTCGTCGCCGTCGAGCTCGAGTTCTATGTCACGCGCAGGAATGCAAACGGCGCCTTCGCGCTCGATACCCCCGAAGGTCTGTCAGACGATCCATACCGGCCGCTCACTTTTGGCTTCGAGGAGATGGATGCGCTTGGTGCTTTCATCGACGACATCTACAGCATCTGCGAGATTCAGGGCCTTCCCGTCGACTCGGTCATGCAGGAGTCGGGTCCGGGGCAATTCGAGATCAACCTGAAGCATCGTGCTGACGCGGAGGCTGCCGCACTCGAGGGATTGCTTCTGAAGCGCGCGGTCAAGGCGGCGGCACGAGCGCATCAGCTCGACGCCACCTTCATGGCCAAGCCACACCACGATTGGGCAGGCTCTGGCATGCATGTTCATCTCAGCCTGCTCGATCAATCGGGACAGAATCTCTTCGCAGGCGACCCAATCTCTCCGCTCTTCCGTCACGCCTTGGGCGGCATGCGCGAGAGCATGGCCGATTTCATGGCCATCTGGGCCCAGTCGGCAAACGCATACCGGCGCTATGTGCCGAAGTCCTATGTTTCTTTGGCCGCGCATTGGGGCTTCAACAACCGCACGGTGGCGCTCCGTATCCCGCGGTGCAATGGTGCATCGACGCGCATCGAGCACAGGGTTGCTGGC
Source organism: Actinomycetota bacterium (assembly GCA_050257815.1). GTDB lineage: Bacteria > Pseudomonadota > Alphaproteobacteria > Rhizobiales > Methyloligellaceae > Methyloceanibacter. Next base: position 2,259 of record JBLMXO010000236.1, on the reverse strand, counting down.
GCCGACGCCAATCCCTATCTCGTGATCGCCTCGATTCTCGCCGGCATCAGCCACGGCATCGCCAACAAGCTCGATCCGGGACCTGCCGTCGAGGGCAATTCTGAGACGTTGGAGGCGCCGCCGCTGCCGACTGCGTGGATCAACTCGCTTGATCTTTTTCAACGATCGGAGATTGTACGCGCGGCTTTCGGAGCGCCGTTCCAAGACGTGTTTGCTAGGCTGAAGCACAGCGAGAGAAGCAATTTCGAGCGTATCGTCACCCCGCTCGATCACCTCTGGTACTCACAAGTCGCGTGATGCGATCGGCAGCGCGCTGACGGAGACGACGATGAATATGATCTTCAAGAAGTTCCCGGCGGCGGCCCTGATCGATGGCGAATGGGTCACCTCGAACAAGACTTTTCCGGTCACCGATCCGGCGACAGGCGAGGAGATTGCGACCGTCCCCAACCTCGGCGCCAAGGATGCCGCACGCGCGATCGACGCGGCCGCCGCAGCACTGCCCGCTTGGTCCGCCAAAACGGCCAAGGAGCGGGCTGCCATCCTCAGGCGCTGGTTTGACCTCGTCACCGCCGAGACGGAGAGCCTTGCCAAATTGATGACGACCGAGCAGGGCAAGCCGCTCGCCGAAGCCCGGGCTGAGGTGGCCTATGGTGCCTCCTTCATCGAGTGGTTCGGCGAGGAAGGGAAGCGCGCCTACGGGCGCACCATCCCAACCACCGCTGCTTCCAAGCGCTACATCACCATCAAGCAGCCGATCGGCGTCACCGCCGCGATCACGCCGTGGAACTTTCCCATCGCCATGATCACGCGGAAGGTGGCACCGGCACTCGCCGCCGGCTGCACCACCGTGGTCAAGCCCGCGGCCGAGACGCCGCTTTGCGCGCTCGCCATCGCCAAGCTCGCGATGGACGCCGGGCTGCCGCCGGGTGTGCTCAACATCGTGACGACCATGGATGCGCCGGCTGTCGGCAAGGTGCTGTGCGAGGATGGGCGCGTGCGCAAGCTCTCCTTCACCGGCTCGACCGAGATCGGCAAGATCCTCTACCGGCAATGCGCCAGCACGGTGAAGAAGCTCACACTCGAGCTCGGCGGCAACGCGCCGCTCATCATTTTCGACGATGCCAATCTCGATCAGGCGGTGGCGGGTGCCATGGCCTCCAAATACCGCAACGCCGGTCAGACCTGCGTGTGCGCCAACCGCATTCTCGTGCAGTCGGGCATCTATGACCGCTTTGCGAGTGCGCTGGTCGAGGCGGTGAAGAAGCTTACCGTTGGTCCAGGCACCGAACCGGGTATCACTACCGGCCCGCTGATCACGAGCGAAGCAATCGCCAAGGTCGAAACTCTGGTCCGTGATGCCGTCAAGAAGGGAGCGAAGGTCCTCGTCGGCGGCAGGGTCGACGAGGCCGGCCCTCTGTTCTACCGCCCGTCGGTCGTGGGCGGCGTCACGCCGGACATGGAGATCGTGCGTGAGGAGATTTTCGGTCCGGTTGCGGCCCTGGTGCGCTTCGATACCGAGGACGATGCCGTCAAGCTCGCCAACGACACGCCGTTCGGGCTCGCCGCCTATCTGTACAGCCAGAATCTCGCCCGCGCCTGGCGCGTCGCCGAGCGGCTCGATGCCGGCATGGTCGGGGTCAACGAGGGCATCTTCTCAAACGAGGTGGTGCCCTTTGGCGGCGTCAAAGAATCGGGCCTCGGCCGCGAGGGCGCAGCCGAAGGTTTAGAGGAGTATCTCGAGGTCAAATATATCTGCCTGGGTGGCATCGATGCATGATTGGTCAATTCCCGGCAGGAATTGCCTATGGAATAAGCTTGGCCAGTCCGGTTGCGAGCGGCCATACTCAATCGTGGGCAGATCACAGACTTTAGGAGCGAACTAGCCGTCAGTAAGCATAGGGGAGACGTAAGTATGACCGACGCCCAGCACCGTAAATCCTTCGCTGCATCCCGCCGCTCAATTCTGAAAGGTCTCGGCGCTGCCGCGATCGGCATCACTCTGACCGGCAAGACACGTCGCGCCCTCGCCGATGAGGAGAAGAAGCTCAATTTCTATAACTGGGATACGTATATCGGCGAGACGACGCTCGAAGACTTCAAGAACGCGAGCGGCATCGACGTCAATATGAGCCTGTTTGCGACCAACGACGAGTTGTTCGCCAAACTCCGCGCCGGCAACCCGGGCTACGACGTCATCGTTCCGGGCAGCGAGTTCGTCGAGCGCATGATCCAGGCCGACATGCTCGAGCCGCTCGA
>JBLMXO010000235.1:0-3891 GCA_050257815.1 Actinomycetota bacterium | reverse complement strand
CACACTGCGCTCGCAGGGGTTCAGCATCTCCTTCGTCAATCTCGGCGGCGGGCTTGGCATTCCCTACCGGCGCGATGAGCCTACGCCGCCGCTTCCCGCCGACTATGCGCAGATGGTCAAGGAAGAGGTCGGCGGGCTTAATGCGCGGCTTCTGTTCGAGCCCGGGCGCATGATCGCGGGCAACGCCGGCATCCTCATCTCGCGCGTGCTCTATGTGAAGCAGGGTGCATCGAAGACCTTCACCGTCGTCGATGCGGCGATGAACGACCTCATCAGGCCGACGCTCTACGAGGCCTATCACGAGATCTGGCCGGTGATCGAGCCAAGGCCCGGAACCCCCGCAATCATCACCGACGTGGTCGGCCCCGTGTGCGAGACGGGCGACTATCTCGCCCTCTCCCGTCCGCTGCCCGCGCTCCGCTCCGGCGATCTTATTTCCGTGATGACGGCCGGCGCCTATGGCGCGATGCTCTCATCCGAGTATAACTCGCGGCTGTTGGTGCCCGAGGTCTTGGTCGCAGGCAGCCGCTACGCCGTGACGAGGCCGAGGCCGAGCTATGACGACATGCTGGCCAAGGAACGGCTGCCGGATTGGCTTTGACCAGCGTTAATGGTGGCTGACGAAGCCTCCATTTCGCCCGCATCCAACCCCAGATTACCGGAACGTAACTTACGAGCGCCCCCCGCTCCCGTGCTAAGAAAGAGCATGATGAAATCCGTGTTCCGCGCGAAGCAAACCCCTCCCGAGACGCCGGAAGATCGCACGCTCGGCAAGCGCTTCGAGCGCAAGGTGCGGCTGAGCTTGCTCGCGCTCCTGTTCGAGCGGATCTGGGAGGCTCTGCTTTGGCCCTTCTTCGTCATTGCCGCCTTCCTGGTAGTGAGCCTGCTCGATCTTTGGAGCATCACGCCGTCGCTTACTCACCGCGTGCTTCTGGGTGCCTTCGGCCTCGCGCTCGCCACCTCCTTCCTGCCGCTCATCCGCATCGCCCTGCCGACACACGAGGAGGCGTTGCGCAGGCTCGAGACCAAGGCGAACGTGAAGCACCGGCCTGCCTCGTCTTACGAGGATAGGCTCGGCACCATCCCGGCCAAAGAGACGGCGCTCCTTTGGGCGGCGCATCGCGAGCGCCTGTCGCGGCTCATCCAGAAGCTCAAGCCAACTTGGCCGGAACCCAGGACCGACCGCAAAGACCCCTATGCCATCCGCGCGTTTCTCCTCGTCGCGCTAGTGGGCGCCGTGCTCGCTGCAGGTCCCAACGCCTACGACCGGCTGCGCGCAGCCTTCTCTCCGGGTGCAAGCAACCAGCCCGCGCTCCTTCGCCTCGATGCCTGGGTCGCGCCGCCGATCTATACCGAGGTGCCACCCATCGTGCTTGCCGACGGCAGCGAAACGATCGGCACGGGCTCGGAGATCTTCCGCGCACTGTCCGTGCCCGAGCGCAGCAAGCTGGTCGTGCGGGCAAATGTGCCCAAAGGCGAGAAAGTGAGCCTCATCACCTCGAACGAGGAGGGCACGGTGGCAAAGGCCGCCGAGCCCAAGACCGGTCACACCGAGGGGCTGACGGAGTTTACCGTGACGCTGAACGAGCCCGGCGCAGCCGAGGTCAAGATCGACGGCTCGACCGTGGCCAAGTGGCGCTTCGATCTGATCAAGGACTTGCCGCCCACGATCAGCTTGCTGGGCAACCCCACCACGACGCCGCGCGGCGCCTTGCGTCTCGTCTTCCGCGCCGACGATGACCACGGCGTTGCCAACGCCGAGGCGAAATTCGCCCTGGCCGAGGGCCAAGACGCTGGAGGTCAGGATCAAGATGGAGCCGTTGCGCAGGAACCGTTCGCCGTCAGCCCCAACGACGCCGCCAGCAAAGACGCTGAAGCCAAGGACAAGTCCGATCCTCTGCTCGAGCCGCCGGTTATGGCGCTGCAATTGTCGCGTGCCAACGCGAAGCATGTCGATGGGCGCTCGACGCAAGACCTGACCGCCCATCCCTGGGCGGGCTTGAGAGTGCGCATGACCCTTGTCGCGCGCGATCAGGCTGGGCAGGCCGGCATGAGCGTGCCTTACGAGTTCGTGCTGCCGGAGCGCGTTTTTACCAAGCCTTTGGCCAAGGCCGTGGTCGAACAGCGCAAGAAGCTCGTGCGTGATCCCGGCTCGACCGAGCCTGTCGCAGAGGCGCTCGACGCGCTCACGATCGGCGCCGACAAAGTGGGCGAAGACAGCTCCATTTATCTCTCCTTGCGCGATGTCTATTGGCGGTTGATGAGCGATCCCTCACGCCAAGCGATCGGCAGCGCGGTCGATCAGCTCTGGCAGATCGCCCTCAAGATCGAAGACGGCGATCTACCCGATGCCGAGCGCGAGCTCAAAGCGGCGCAGGACGCGCTGGCTCAGTCGCTGCAGAAGAACGCCTCGCCTGAGGAGATCAAGCAGCTCGTCAACAATCTCCGCGAGGCCCTATCGCGCTACATGCAGGCGCTCGTGCAGCAGGCCCAAGAGAAGGGCAACATGGCGAAGCAGGCGCAACAACAGCAGCAGAACGGCGATCAGCTCCTTTCGCAGCAGGACCTCGACAAGATGCTCGCCAACATCGAGAAGCTGGCTCAGTCCGGCTCCAAGGAGATGGCCGAGCGCATGTTGTCGGAGCTCAAGGACATGATCGAGCGCATGCAGGCCGGCAACATGCCCGAGAACGCCAAGCAGCAACGCGCAAGCCGCATGATGAAGGATCTCAGCGACGTCATCTCCAAGCAGCAGAAGCTGCTCGACGATACGTTCGACGCCAAGCGCAAGCAGGGTCAAAACGGCGGCCAGCAAAGCCAGCAATTTGAGGTGAGCCCGCCCGGTCAGCCCATGGATTTCGGGCAAGGCACGGGCATGTCGCCGTTCAGCGACTTGCCGGGCGAGGTCCCGCAAGGCGAGCTCAAGAGCCAGGGCGACTCTGGCCAGCAAGGCGGAGCCCCCGGCGAAGGTAAGCTCGAGATGGGTCAGCAGCCGGAAGGCGGCAAGCCCTCAGGGCAGCATAGCGATCTCGCCAAGCGCCAGCAGGAGTTGAAAGACAAGCTGCAAAGCCTGATCGACCGCTTCCGCATGGAAGGCGCCGATGCCCCTGATCAGTTCGATGGCGCTCAGAAGTCGATGGGCAACGCCCAGAATGCGCTCGGCCAGGACGATCTCGACCAGGCCACGCAAGCGCAGAACCAGGCTCTCGACAGCCTGCGCAAGGGTGCTCAGTCGCTCGCCGAGCAGATGATGCAGTCCGGCGAGATCCAGGCTGGTCAGGGCCCTGGCAATAACGGGCGCGATCCGCTCGGCCGCCCCGACCGCTCGAACCGGCCCGATCTTGGCCTCTCGGTGAAAGTGCCCGATGAGATCGATATCCAGCGCGCCCGCGAGGTGTTGGACGAGATCAGGCAGCGCCTCGGAGACCCGCAGCGGCCGACCTTCGAGCTCGACTATCTTGAGCGCCTGATCAAGCCGTTCTGATCGCTCTCACCCGAAGAAATAATCGATCAGCACGATCACGCTGATCGACCCCAGCGTCCCGAGATAGACGCCGACGAGGACGCCCTCGGGCCAGCGGTCCTCTGCCTTGCTGCGCAGCGTTTGCGCGATCACGACGAGCGGGATGGTCGCTCCGATCAAGGCGAAGATGAGCTTGAGCGTGGTCATGGCGCGTCAGGTAACAGGTGTGGCCGAGCCCCCGCTAGCCCTTTTTGCCGGTGATTTCGCCGATGAAGGGCAGCTCGCGATAGCGGTGGGCGAGGTCCATGCCGTAGCCGACGACATAGACGGGCGGGCAGTGAAACCCAACGAAATCCGGCACGATCTCGGCTGTGCGCGGCACCTTCTTGTCGAGCAGAACGCAGGTCCTGACCGAGCGGCTTCCGCGC
>JBLMXO010000234.1:0-8808 GCA_050257815.1 Actinomycetota bacterium | reverse complement strand
TGGGGTTTTTGATCTTGAACTGGGCGCCGATCAGCTCGTCGACGAAGTCGATCTCGCTTCCTTGCACGAATTCGAGCGAGACCGGATCGATCACCACGCGTGCCCCGTCGCGCTCGATCAGGAGGTCGTCAGCAGCCTGCTCGGTGACGAAGTCGAAGCGGTATTGGAAGCCCGAGCAGCCGCCGCCCTCGACGCTCACGCGGAACAGGGAAGGCCCCGGTTCGCCACGCAACAGCTCGGCAATCCGATGTGCCGCGCGCTCGCTCAAGGTGATGGACGGTTCGCTCATCTTAGGTGTAGCCAGTTTCTACTTGAAACATAGGATGGCGCTCCGGCTTGTCAATCGACCACAGCCGCAAGGGTGAAGCGAAATGGGCCGCTGATCTGCCCCAATTCTCGAAGTGCGCGCCCTATGCCGCAAGTCCTGAGCGAAGCCGCGGCCGGTTCTACGACGAGTCGCCAAGCCCGACCCGCTCGCCTTTCAGCCGCGATCGTGACCGTATCCTCCATTCCACCGCCTTCCGCCGGCTGAATTACAAGACCCAGGTCTTCGTCTATCACGAGGGTGACCATTACCGCTCGCGTCTGACCCACAGCCTCGAAGTGGCGCAGATCGCCCGCTCGATCACCCGCACACTGCGCATCGACGAGGATCTCACCGAGGCGCTTGCTCTCGCCCACGATCTCGGCCACCCGCCCTTCGGCCATGCCGGTGAGCGCGCGCTCGATGCCGTCATGGCGGGGAAGGGCGGCTTCGACCACAACGCCCAGTCCTTGCGCGTCGTCACCGAGCTCGAGAAGAAATATGCGAGCTTCGATGGTCTCAACCTGACGTTCGAGACGCTCGAAGGGTTGGTCAAGCATAACGGGCCTCTGATCGGTCCGAGCACCAAGAAGCCGGTGCCGGAACCGATCCTCGCCTATTGCGCGAAGCAGGACCTCGAGCTTGCGACCTTCGCCTCCGTCGAGGCCCAAGTCGCGGCCCTTGCCGACGACATCGCCTATAACGCCCATGACGTCGACGACGGCTATCGCGCCTCGTTCTTCACCTTCGCCGATCTCGCCGAGGTCCCGATTGCCGATCGTGCGCTTGCCGAAGTGCGCAGCGCCTATCCGGGGGTGGACGGCACTAGGCTACTCTACGAGGCGAACCGGCGGCTCATCACCGCGATGATCGATGATGTCACCGCCGAGACGGCGCGGAGACTGGCCGCGCTCTCACCGCGGAGCATCGACGATGTGCGCCAGGCTAAAGTTGCGGTCGTCGCCTTCTCGCCTGCGATGCAAATGGCCCTTGATCAGCTCCGCGCCTTCCTCGCCGCGCGCGTCTACCGCGCGCCGCGCATCGACCGCATCATGAGCGACGCAGAGAGGATCGTGGCTGAGCTCTTCGTCCGCTATAGCGAGAATCCCGAGGCGCTTCCACCCGAATGGCGCGAGCAAGCGCCAAAGCCGAGAAGCCACGCTTATGCCCGCTATGTCGCCGACTTCATCGCCGGCATGACCGATCGTTACGCGCTCGCCGAGCATCGCCGCCTGTTTGACGCCACCCCCGATTTGCGTTAGTCGCCCGGCGTTCGCTCGGAGCCCCCATGGACGTCTTTGCAGGTTTTCACGGACACGTTCTCGCCGCTGTGCAGCAGCTCAAGCATGATGGCGTGGTGCCGCATGAGGCGAGTATCGAGGGCGTCACGCTTGAGCCGCCCAAGGATGCCTCGCACGGCGATCTCGCCACCAATGCCGCGATGGTGCTGGCCAAGGCTGCCGGCAAGAAGCCGCGCGAGCTTGCCGAGCGCATCGTGCCCTTGCTTGCCTCAGACCCGTTCGTCGACAAGGTCGAGATCGCCGGCCCCGGCTTCATCAACCTGACACTCGCCCGTGCCTTCTGGCCAAGCGTGCTCCGCATGGTGCTCGAGCAGGGCGAGAGCTATGGGCGAAGCGCGATCGGCAAGGGTGAGGCGGTGAATATCGAGTACGTGTCAGCCAACCCGACCGGGCCGATGCATGTCGGCCATACCCGCGGCGCCGTGTTCGGCGACGCGCTCGCCAATCTGCTCGCCTTCACCGGCTCTGCGGTCACACGCGAATATTACATCAACGATGCCGGCGCCCAGGTAGATATGCTCGCGCGCTCGGCCTATCTGCGCTACCGGGAGGCGCTCGGCGAGGACATTGGCGAGATCCCCGAGGGCCTTTATCCCGGCGACTATCTGAAACCGGTGGGACAAGAGCTCGCCGCTGAGTACGGCAACGCGCTTCTCGCCATGCCGGAGACGAAGTGGCTGCCGATCGTGCGGGCGACCGTGCTCAAGGCGATGATGGCCATGATCGAGGACGATCTTTCGGCGCTCGGCATTCGCCACGATGTGTTCTTCTCCGAGCGGTCGCTCACCGAAGGGCCACGCGATGAGGTGGCCGAAACCATCAATGACCTCAAGGCGCGCGGCCTCATCTATGAGGGGCGGCTTCCGCCGCCCAAGGGCAAGGTCGACGAGGACTGGGAGGACCGCGAGCAGCTTCTCTTCCGCTCGACCGAGTTCGGCGATGACAGCGATCGGCCGCTGGTCAAGTCGGATGGCTCTTACGCCTATTTCGCGGGCGATATCGCCTATCACCGCGACAAGTTCAAACGCGGCTTTAACTCGATGATCGATGTGTTTGGCGCAGATCACTCGGGCCACATCAAGCGCATGCAGGCTGCGGTCGCCGCCTTGACCGAGGGCAAGGCCAAGCTCGACATCAAGATTTGCCAGCTTGTTCGCTTGTTTCGCGGTGGTGAGCCTGTCAAGATGTCCAAGCGTGCCGGGACGTTCGTGACGCTCCGAGAGGTCGTGGACGAGGTGGGGCCGGGCCCCGTCCGCTTCATGATGCTCTACCGCAAGAACGACGCGCCGCTCGATTTCGACTTTGAGAAGGTCACCGAGCAGTCGCGGGACAACCCGGTGTTCTATGTTCAGTACGCCCACGCGCGGGCGAGCTCAGTTCTGCGTAACGTTCGGGAAGCCTTTCCGGATCTCGATCTGGAGGAGAGGGCGTTGGCGGGGAGCGATCTGAGCTTGCTTGCGGATGGGGCTGAGATCGCCTTGATCCGCCGCATCGCGCAGTTCCCGCGTCTCGTCGAAGCTGCCGCCGTCGCCCACGAACCCCACCGCATCGGGTTCTATCTTTATGATCTTGCCGGTGACTTCCATGGGCTATGGAACAGAGGCAAAGACTTGCCACAATTACGATTTATTTACGAAAGTGACCGAGAGTTAACGCGTGCTCGTGTGGCGCTCGTGGCTGCCACGAAGCGTGTCTTGGCGTTGGGTTTGGGGATCCTCGGGGTTCACGCCATGCACGAGCTGCATTAACCGGACCTGGGGCAGGGGTGGTTCGAGGGAAGTAGCCATGTCGACGCACGATCGCGGACGCGGCCTTAAGGCTGGTCCGACCCCTGAGTTTCAGTCAGATTTTGCCAACAGGCAGGGTGCTGGCACCGCTCCGCAGACCTGGGGCGCCAACGCACTCGACACCCAAAAGAGCGAGGTAGCCTTCATGGGACAAGGACCGGGTAGGACAGGTCAGCCGGGACAGCGCTCGATCTTCGGTGGGGGCGGTCCCACTTTCGTGCAGATGCCGACTTATACGCCGGTAACGCGCGGACCAGCCCCTCAGGCGCCAGAACCGCCACAGCAGCCTTCTTTCGCTTCCTACGTTGCCAATCAGCCAGCCCCACAGACCTTCCAGAACCCGTTCACCGCTCAGCCCACGCAGCCCGCTCCCCAGCCGGCTCCTGCACCAGCGCCGAACTTCCCCAATCTGCAGACCGCGCCCTCGCAGGGCTATCAGGCGCCCGATTTTCAGCCTCAAGCCTATCGCACCAATCAGCCCGCAGGCGCTCCAAGCTTTTCCCATGCCGAGCATCCCGGCGCCCAGGCCTACCCCGTCTCGAGCTATAACGGAGCGGGCTCGCAAGGCTTCCCGAGCCAGTCATTCCAGCCGCAACCCTTCCACGATGCCAGCTACGGCGGCGACGCCAGCTTCCCAGAGACCGGCACGCAGGACCCGGGCTACCAGGAGCCCAAATTCGCCGAGCAGGATTTCGGCGATGCGAGCTACGGCGATGCGAGCTTCGAGGATGCAAGCTTCCCCGATGCAAATTTCGGCGCGTCGAACTCGCCTTTCAGCCATCTGGAGTCGAGCCTCGACGGCGGTCTCGTTCAGCACCAGCATTCTGAGGCCGGTCACGGCTTCGATCCGTTCACCGAGGAGGGTACGCAAGACTACGTGATGGCATCTCAGGGCGCAGGTTCCGGCCATGTGCCGCCGAGCGACCCGCGCCGTCAGCTGCAGGCCTTCGATGCTCTTTACGATCAGCCGCCGCAGATTGCGCTCGGCTCGACCGATCCCTCGCGCCGCGCGCCGCAGGACTTCTACGACAGCGAGCGCATCGACGCCGATTTTCTCGACGAAGGTCAGGTGGCTCCGCCTCCTGCCGCGCGCTCCAAGATGGCGGCGACGCTAAAGAGCAAGAGCGCCTTCATGGTGGGCAGCGCGCTTCTCGGCGCGATCGCTTTGGGCGGGGCTCTCGCCTTCGTTTACAAGCAGTCGGGCGGCGGAATCGGCAGCGAACCCCCTGTCGTCACGGCCGACAACCGTCCCGTCAAAGAGGCTCCAGACCAGCCGGGCGGGAAGGAATTTCCCCACAAGAACAAGTTGATCTACGACCGGCTGACGAATGGCGATGCGCCAGAAACAGATAACCTCGTGCCACGTCAGGAGGATGTCGCGGTTCCGGCGCTTCCGCCGGCACAGACCGAGACGGGAGGCCTTCCGACCCCGGTCGCAACTACCGATCTCACGCCGCCGCCCGCGACCCAGGCCATCGACAATACGGCCGGTGTCACGCCAATGGCGGTCGCCTCCGCTGATGACTCGGCCGATGGCGGCCCACGCCGGGTGAAGACGCTTAAAGTGCGCCCTGACGGCTCTGTCGAGGAGCCCCCGGCGGCGCAAGCTTCTGCCGGTGACACTGCCACTGCGGCGCTTCCGGCAGCGGCACCAGCTCCTGCCGCCGCAATGCCTGTTCCGGCCGCCGAAGCTCCGGCGCCGGCGCCCCAGCAGGCGGCCGCGATTCAGCCTCCGCCGGTCAAGCCCAAGACACCGAAGCCGGTCACCCAGGCCGCCGCGACACCCGCAGCCACGACCGGCTCCACCAAATATGTGGTCCAGGTCGGCTCGAAGAAGAACCAGACCGAGGCGCTCGCGAGCTTCGCCGATATGCAGCAGAAATATCCGAGCCTGCTCGGAAGCTATCGGCCAATGGTGCAGAAGGCCGATCTTGGCGCCAAGGGCGTTTGGTATCGCTTGCGCATTGGGCCGATCGCCGACAAGACGGCCGCGGCCAAGCTCTGCAGCCAGCTGAAGTCACAAGGCCTGCCTGATTGCCTGGTGGCGACGCAGTAGGCTCTTCGACAACAGGCGGGCCCTTGACCTTGGCCCGCGACGCAAGCTACGCCGCGTCGTGGATCTCAAAGCCTTCATCTCGGGCTGCTCCGGCACGTCACTGAACGGAGCCGAGAGGCGGTTCTTCGCCGAGAACCGTCCCTGCGGTCTGATCCTCTTTGCGCGCAATTGCGAAACGCCCGACCAGCTCCGCGCGCTGGTCGCCTCCTTCAAGGAAGCGGTCGAGAGCGATGACGTTCTGATCCTGATCGATCAGGAGGGCGGACGCGTGCAACGCTTACGTCCGCCGCATTGGCGCAACATGCCGCCTGCGCGCTGCTATGGCCGCCTCTATGAGCGCGATCCCGACACGGGCAAGGCGGCGGCCTTTGCCGGCGCGCGACTGATCGCAGAGGAACTGTTCGATCTCGGCATCAACGTCAATTGCACGCCGGTGCTCGACGTGCCCGAGAAAGGAGCGCATGAGATCATCGGCGACCGCGCCTTCTCCACCAATCCCGATGAGGTTGGCGTGCTCGGGCGCGCGGTGATGGAGGGAACCATGGCCGGCGGCGTGCTCCCCGTCATCAAGCATGTGCCGGGTCACGGGCGCGCCAAGGCCGACAGCCATCTTTCCTTGCCGCGCATCGACGTCTCCGAGTGCGATCTGAAAGCCATCGATTTCCGCCCTTTCCAAGCTCTCCGCGACGCTCCGCTCGCCATGACCGCGCATGTTCTTCTGCCCTGCTACGACGAGCGGCGACCGGCGACCATCTCGCCCGTTATAATGAGCGAAGTGATTCGTGGATTGATCGGGCTCGAAGGCTTGGTGATGAGCGACGACATCGGCATGAAGGCGCTTCGAGGCCCCTTCGCGGAGCGTGCCCGTGAGGTGATCGCAGCAGGCTGCGATGTCGTGCTCCATTGCAGTGGAGACTTTGCCGAGATGGTCGATACCGCGATCGCGACCCCGCCGCTCGATGGCGTCGCCGCCGAGCGCTTCGTCCGTGCCCGCTCCTTTCTGCATGCGCCCAAGCCTTTCGACGAGGCCGAAGCAATGGCCCGCGTGAGCGAGGCCGCAGGGACTCCCGTCGCATGATGAGCGAGACTGAAAACACGATGGCCGACGAGGAGCCGACACTGTCCGATTGGGAGACGACGACTGAGGAGCGTTCGGAGGTTGCTCCCGGCGAGATGCTGTTCGTCGACGTCGAGGGCTTCGAGGGGCCGCTCGACCTTCTCCTTGCGCTCGGACGCACGCAGAAGGTCGACCTCGCCAGGATCTCGGTGCTCGCACTTGCCCAGCAATATCTCGATTTCATCGCCGAGGCGCGGCGGCTCCGGCTCGAGATCGCCGCCGACTATCTCGTCATGGCGGCGTGGCTTGCGTTCCTCAAATCGAAGCTGCTGCTTCCCGCTGAGCCGTCGGAGGAGGGCGAGCCTACCGGCGAGGAACTCGCCGCCTTGCTGGCCTTCAGGCTGAAGCGGCTCGATGCCATGCGCGACGCCGCGGCGCAGCTCATGACGCGCAAGCGGCTCGGCCGCGACGTTTTCGCGCGCGGGCTGCCCGAGCCTACCCGCATCACCAAGAAGAGCATCTACGATGCCAATGTCTACGACCTGCTCAAGGTCTATTCGCAGCAGCGCCAGCGCACCGCGACGCGCACCTGGCAGGTTCGCCAGCGCACGGTGTGGTCACTGAAGGAGGCGCGGGAGGAGCTTGAGCGGCTGCTTGGCATCGCTTGCGACTGGGCTCCGCTCGATCAACTTCTCGCCGAGTTTCTCGTCGAGCCTGAGCTGCGCAAGACGGCGCTCGCTTCGAGCTTCACCGCTACGCTTGAGATGACCCGCGAAGGGACGCTAGAGATCAGCCAGTCGAAGCTGTTCGCCCCGCTTCTGATCCGCCGCCGTAACCGAGCCGCGTAAAATGAAATCGAGGAAAGAACAAGGACGAGGCCGCGCATGACAGCGAAGCAATTGAGTAGGGTAGCCACAATGACGGAAGACGAGACGGAGCGCGAGGAGAAGACCCCGCGTCTACTCTTGCCGCTCCCGTCCAATGTGATCGCCCTGCAATCGACCGACCGGCGCGAGAAGCTCCGTATCGTCGAGGCATTGCTGTTCGCCGCATCCGAGCCGCTCGACGAGGCTAAGATCGCGAAGCATTTCGTCGAAGGCGAGGACGTAAAGGCTCTGCTCGAGGAACTGCAAGGGATTTATGCCGGGCGCGGCGTCAATCTCGTGCGCGTCGCCGGCAAATGGGCGTTCCGCACCGCCGACGATCTATCCTTCCTGCTGGAGAAGCAGGCGGTCGAGCAGCGGCGCTTGTCACGCGCGGCGCTCGAGACGCTCGCCATCATCGCCTATCACCAGCCGGTCACCCGCGCCGAGATCGAGGAGATCAGGGGCGTCTCGACCTCAAAAGGCACGATTGACGTTCTGCTCGAGACCGGCTGGATCAAGCTCAGAGGCCGCCGCCGGGCGCCTGGCCGCCCCGTGACCTATGGCACGACCGAAAGCTTCCTCGAGCATTTTGGCTTCGACCACATTCAGGACCTGCCGGGGCTGAATGAGCTCAGGGGCGCTGGCCTCCTAGACTCTACGCTGCCGCCTGGCTTCTCCATGCCCACGCCCGACGATGCGGCGGTGCTCCGCGACGACGAGGAGCCGCTCGAAGACGAGCCACTTACCGATGACGATGGCGAGTTTGCTTGATTAGGAAGCAAGCTCAGGCAGCGCCCTGTCCTTCCAATAGTCGTGCACCAGCTTGAGATTTTGCTCGTGCACTTCGCGGTAGGGCTCGAACGGATGGACCCAACCCTTGGCGGCTTCGGCGCCGATATAATCCTCCATCGCGCCCTCTAGATAACCGGCGTCATGCGCTCGCGACAGCATCCTGGTGACATAGGCCACGGTCGCATCGATCAGGGTCTTGCCGTATCCACCCGTCATGATGAGGTCAGGATTGCCGTGGTTGGGAAGGATCTTGGCGATATCCCAGCGGCGCATTTCCTCGAGGCTCTTTAGGTGCTCGGCAAGGTTCTCCACCTCGATCATGTAGGTGAGCGGATCCTCGAGCGTGTCGCCGGCGAGCAGGATCTTATCCTTCGCGAGATAGACGACGCATCCGTCGATGCTGTGGATGTTCATGCGGCGGAGGTCGAGGCCGATCTCTCCCACGCGGACTTCCAAATGGTCGTCGAACAGGATGTTGGGGAAGATGAGCGGCTTGATTGCCGGCGGTCCCCATATCTTGCCCGCTTCGATGTCGGCTTTGCGCTTGAGCATCGCATCGCGCGTGAGCGCAGGCGCTATGATGGCGCAATCGTCGAACACGGCGTTGCCGGCAATGTGATCGAGGTGCCAATGGCTGAGCACCAC
>JBLMXO010000233.1:0-6544 GCA_050257815.1 Actinomycetota bacterium | reverse complement strand
AGATCGACCGGTTGCCGTGCTTGGCCACCGGCACGCCGGCGCCCGCCACGACGAAGGCGGCACAGGTCGAGATATTGTGCGTGTTCTTGGCGTCGCCGCCGGTGCCGCACGTGTCGATCGCGCCTTCCGGCGCCTTCACGGGGATGGCGCATTGTCTGAGCACCCGGGCGGCGCCCGCGATCTCGTCCACCGTCTCGCCGCGCACGCGAAGCCCCATGAGCAGCGCGCCAATCTGCGCGTCGCTGCCCCCGCCCGACATGATCACATCGAAAGCCTGCGCAGCTTCGAGTTGCGAGAGGGTCTGCCCCGCAGCGACCTTGCCAATGGCGGTTTCAAGTGCGGCAGGTGCCGCCGTCCCTTGAGGCACAGAGCTGGCGGCCTCGACCTCAGAGGGCACCGACCGCTTCTCTTTGGCCAGCACCCCGCGCGCGGCGCTCCACGCGGGCGAGGTCGAGGAAATTGGCGAGCAGCTGGTGTCCGTGCTCGGAGGCGATGCTCTCAGGGTGGAACTGCACGCCGTGCACGGGATAGCGCTTGTGCTGGAGGCCCATGATCACACCGTCGGCCGTCTCCGCCGTGATCTCGAGATCATCGGGCAGACTTGATCGCTCGACGACGAGCGAGTGATAGCGCGTCGCCGAGAAGTTCTGCGGGAGCCCGGCGAACACGCCCTTGCCGGTGTGGTACACCTTGGACAGCTTGCCATGCATCAGAACCGGCGCCCTGACCACGCGTCCGCCGTAAACCTGCCCGATCGCCTGGTGGCCGAGGCAGACGCCAAGAAGCGGCACCACCGGTCCGGCGCGTGCGATGAGCTCGAGGCAGATGCCGGCCCGGTCCGGGTCGCAAGGGCCGGGGGACAGGACGATCGCCTCAGGACCCTCGGCCAGCACCTCATCGACCGTCACCTTGTCGTTACGATAGACGCGGGTGGACGCGCCCAGCTCTCCGAGGAAATGGACGAGGTTGTAAGTGAAGCTGTCGTAGTTATCGATCAGCGTGAGCATGGGGTGGTGTTACGCTTGGCGCGCCAGCGCCGTCAAGGATTCCAAAGGTGTGGGCTCAAGCCCTCTATTACAAGGAGGCCTACTTGCGCACCTCCTTGGGCGAAAGAAACAGGTTGAGGCTGCCGCTGTTAACGGTGACGCCCTTCCAGGTTCCGCTGGTGAAATTGATCACCGCGAGCCCTGCCGTCGGAAACTTCTCTTCGAGCCGATCGCGGTAATGCTTGGGGCCCGAGCCGACGAGATCGAGCGCGAAGGCCTGAATCTCGGGATTGTGCCCGACGATGAGAAGGCGTGATGCGCTTGGCGGAGCGTCACGCAGTATCTCGAGCATCTCCGCCGGGCTCGGGTGATAGAGCTCGTCGCTGTAGACGACCTCAGGCTCGACCTTGAGCTCGGGCAGCACGAGCGCCAGCGTGTCGCGTGTGCGCCGCGCCGAGGAGCAGAGCACGAGGTCGGGATCGATGCCGCGCTCGGCCATAGCGCGCCCCATTAAGGGAGCATCGGTGACGCCTCGCGTCGCAAGCGGCCGATCCTGATCGGGGAGGGCGGGATTGTTCCAACTCGATTTCGCGTGGCGCAGGAGGCTTAGCGTCAGCATGTCGTCTCCTCGCCTTCCGTCTATTGGCCGCGCTTGGCGCGCGCGGCGAAGCGTACCGCCTCGTCGGCAGCTTTGAACAGGGCGCGGGCCTTGCTCACGCATTCGGCCTGCTCGCGCTCAGGCACTGAATCGGCGACGATACCGGCTCCTGCCTGCACATACATCACTCCGTCCTTCACCACCGAGGTCCGGAGCACGATGCAGCTATCCATATTGCCGTCGGCGGAGAAATAGCCGACGCAGCCCGCATAAATGCCGCGCGCCTCATCTTCGAGCTCATCGATGATCTCCATCGCCCGCACCTTCGGTGCCCCCGATACGGTGCCGGCCGGGAAGCCCGCCATCAGCGCATCGACCGCGTCATGGTCTGGTGCGAGATTGCCCTCGACATTCGAAACGATATGCATGACCTGGCTGTAATATTCGAGGAAGAAAGAGTCGGTGACGCGCACGCTGCCGACTTCTGCCACGCGGCCAACGTCGTTGCGGCCAAGGTCGAGCAACATCAGATGCTCGGCGCGCTCTTTGGTATCATGCAACAGATCCTTGGCGAGCGCCTTGTCCTGCTCGAGGGTGGCGCCGCGAGGCCGCGTACCCGCGATCGGTCTGATGGTAACCTTGCCGTCGCGCACCCTAACCAGGATCTCGGGGCTCGAGCCCACCACCGCGAACTCGCCGAAATTCAAGTAATAGAGGAAAGGCGAGGGGTTGACGCGACGAAGCGCCCGGTAGAGCGCGAATGAGTGAAGCGTAAACGGTGCCTCGAAACGCTGGCTCAGCACCACCTGAAAGATGTCGCCGGCCGCGATGTACTCCTTGGCGCGGACGACCTTCGCCATATAGACCTCGGGCGCGGTCGTGGCTTTCGCTTCGGGATGGGCAGCACCCATGTCTCCTTCGCTTGCATGCGGCAGAGGCTGCTCGAGCCGGTCGATTGCGAGATTGAGCCGGTCGGCGGCGCGCGCATAGGCCGCCTTGGCGCTCACGCCAGGCGCCGGCCGCACCGGCGTCACCACCGTCATCTCGTCCCTCACCGAATCGAAGATCACGATGAGCGTCGGCCGCATCAGGATCGAGTGAGGGAGCGCAAGCGGATCGCGCTTGTCGCTCGGCAGATGCTCGATTAGCCGCACGGTGTCGTAGCCCATATAGCCGAAGATGCCGGCCGCCATCGGCGGGAGCTCATGCGGCAGAGCGATTGCCGACTCGGCGAGCAGCGCGCGAAGCGAGGCAAGCGCCGGAAGCGGCGAGGGCGCGAACGCTTCAGGAGCTGATTGTGGCGCGCGGTTGATCTCGGCCTTGTTGCCGTTGGTACGCCAGATGAGATCGGGCTCACAGCCGATGATCGAATAGCGCCCCCGCGTGGCCCCACCTTCGACCGACTCGAGCAGAAAGCTGTTTGGCCGCTCATGCGCGAGCTTCAACATCGCCGAGACCGGCGTCTCGAGGTCGGCGACAAGCCGCGTCCAGACGACCTGCGCCACGCCCTCCTCGTAGGCCCGTGCGAAGATGGCGAAGTCGGGCTCGATCAGAGCGGCCGAGCCGTGCTCGGGTAATGAGGTGATCGAGGCTTTAGCTGCGCTCATGGCTCCTCGTTGGTGCCGATGAGCTTGGCAAGCGCCTTCTGGTTGACATTGACCCCGTAGCGCTTCTCGAGCGCGGCGAAATATTGCGAGATCTCGTCGTCAGCGATCAGGAACTTCGCCTGCGCCCTCATCCGCTCGGCTTCCTTTTCATCGAGTGGCTGGGGCGGTGTTACCTTATCGACCTTGAACACGATGCGGCCTTCGCCGATGCCCGAGGGCGCCGAGCCATAGCCGCCTTCGGGCAGCGTGAAGGCTTGCTCGACCGCGGCGGGAAGAATGTACACGGCCATGCCGTCGCGCTTCATCGGCTCGCTGGTGAGCACCTCGACGTTGAGGTCCTTGGCGACATCCTCGAGCGTCTTGCCGCCCGACAACTCATTCACCAGGTTCTGCGCGAATTTCGCGACCTTGTTGCGCTCTTCCTCATCCCGCCAATCCTTGGTGACTTCGTCCTTGACCTGATCGAAAGGCTTCAGTTGCTCGGGAACGATGCCGAGCACCTCGTACCAGATCACGCCCTGGTCCTTGGTATCGATCGGATCATTCTCGACTCCAACGTCGGAGGCGAACAATGCATTCAGCACTTGCGTCTGCGCTGGCAGCGTCACCGTCGAGCCGTCCGGCTTGCGCCCCGACCGATCGACCTCGTCGATAAGCTGATAGTTTAACTTGAGCTTGTCGGCGACCTCGGAGAGTTTGGCGCCCGCGGCGAGTTGATCCTCGATCTTGTCGTGTAACTCGAAGATGGCGCCCGACGCGCGCTCCTGAAGCAGCTTCTTCTCGAGATCGGCCTTGGCCTCGTCAAAGGTGGGCGTCTTGCCCGGGTCGATCTCGGTCACGCGCAAGAGGACGACCGTCCCGAGCTTGCCGGTCACCGGATCGCTGACTTTGTTCAATTCGAGCTTGAAGGCAGCATCGGCCACGGCGGCATCGGCGAGTTCGGAACGCGTGACCGTGCCGAGATCGATGTCGGCCTCGGTGAGGCCTTGGTCCTTGGCCACCTGGATGAAATCGGTCCCTTGCTCGATCTTCGCGCGAGCGGCGGTCGCGGCGGCCATATCCGGGAAGGCGATCTGCTGGACATGCCTCTTTTCGGGTTTGCCAAGCGTGTCCTTGGTCGCTTCATAGGCGGTCTTGAGATCCTGGTCGGTGATGTTGACCTGATCCTTCACCGTCTCGGGCGTGACGGCGAGAATGCCGACTTTGCGGTATTCGGGCTGAGTGAATTTCGCCTTGTGGTTATCGTAGTAGCGTTTGAGGTCGTCCTCGGTCGGATCGCCGACCTGACCCGCGGCCTGGTCCGACACGAGCACGTAGCGCAACGTGCGTGTCTCGCCGTTATAGCGGTTGAGCGCATCGACCAGGACTTGCGGCGTGTTCACCACCTTGCCGATGGTGGTCAGAATTTGCCGGCGCAAATTCGTCTCGCGCTGCGAGGCGAGAAAGCCTTGTTCCGACAGGCCCATGTTGCGTAGTGCCTGCTGGAACAAAGCCGGGCTGAAGTTCCCCGTCGCGTCCTTGAAGTTGGGGTCTTGCATGATCTGATCAAGCAGCGCCGCGTCGGTAATATTGAGCCCGAGTGAGCGCGCGTGGTTATCGACGGCGGCACCGCCGATCAGCCGCTCGAGCACGCGACTGTCGAGGCCCATTACGCGCGCTTCTTGCAGCGAGAGGCTCCGGCCGGCTTGCGCGCTCATGGCTCTCAGCACATCCTGCTGGGTGCGCGTGTAGTCGCGGGGTCCGATGGTGGTATCGCCGACCGTGATTAGGTCTTGGCTGCCATAGCCGTGGAACCACCCGGCCGGGAACCAAATCGCAAAGCTCGCGACCAGCAGAAGCACAAAGATCCCGCCGATTACTCCTCCGGCCCCTTTACGCAAAGTGTCGAGTGCCACGCTTTCAGACCTTCCATTCGCCATTTGCCAAAGCCGCGCTGGAGTCCGAAGCTTGGACAATCCCGCGCGGCGGCGGCATCATAGGTAGCAAGGAGAGTCCCGGCAAGGCAGGGATGTCAGGGCACAGCCTTGGAAATCCGCGTGCTTAATGGCAAGACCAAAGGGCAGGGAACGGGGGTCAGACGTGACAGCGATCAGGCCGCTCGTCGCCGGGAATTGGAAGATGCACGGCACTTCGCCGTCTTTATCCGAGCTTAAGGCGCTCAAGGATCACGTCAAACGGAAGCCTATCCTTTCGGCCGACCTGATGGTGTGCCCGCCCGCGACGTTGCTTTGCCGGGCGCGCGACATCCTGGCCGGGAGCGGAATCGCTCTTGGCGCGCAAGACTGCCATCCATCGCCATCTGGCGCCCACACCGGCGATATTTCGGCGGAAATGCTCGCCGATTGCGGCGCGACCGCCGTAATTGTCGGCCATTCAGAGCGCCGCACCGATCACGGAGAGATCGATGCCCTTGTCAACGCCAAGGCGCGCGCGGCCCATCGCGCTGGCCTCGCCGCCATTATCTGCGTTGGTGAGACCGAAAAGGAGCGCGGCGGCCGGTCAACGCTTGCGGTCATCGGGCGTCAGGTCAAGGGCTCGGTTCCGCAAGGGTCCCTGGCGGCGGACACGGTGATCGCCTATGAGCCAGTCTGGGCCATCGGCACCGGCCTCACGCCGACGCCCGCCGATATCGCCGAGGTGCATGGCTTCATCAGAGGGGAACTTGGCCACCTGCTTGGCGAAAAAGAAGCCGCGCGCGTTCGTATCCTTTATGGAGGCTCGGTGAAGCCGTCCAACGCGCGCGAGCTCTTGTGCGTCGAAAACGTCAATGGCGCGCTCGTCGGAGGCGCGAGTCTTAAGGCCGACGACCTCTATGCCATCCTTTCGGCCTATTGTGGCAGAACTGCCTGAGCTGCGGTAAAACCATATCCCCGGGCCTTGGTGGGGTTGTTAAAGGGGGTAATTTTCGACATTCTGGAGAGAACTTGATTTGGCGGGGTTTTTCCCCCGTGGGACGTCATGATGCCGGTGCTGCGCTTCATTGTCGTGGCCCTTCTCGTCACAAGCCCGATCGCGGTGCTCGGCATGAGGGCCCGAGCCGAGCCGCTCGACAAGGCGAGCTGCGCCAGCCTTGCGCTTGAGCGCAAGAAGCTGCTGACGCCCACCATGCAGGCCGCCCTCGACCGCGGTCCCGATTGGGTCAAGGATCATCTGAACGACGCCGATCTCGAGAAGGTGAGGCAGTTCCTCGACGTCGAAGCCAAGATCGCATTTCAGTGCCGGGGTGGGGGCATCAACAAGAAGGTGACCGCGGCTCCCGCCGAACCGGCCGACACCGACACCGTGCCGCTCCCCGACCGCAAGCCTGTCCTCGAAACCCCTGCCACTGAATCGACCGCTACGACCACCGATAG
>JBLMXO010000232.1:0-9539 GCA_050257815.1 Actinomycetota bacterium | reverse complement strand
CCTCATCCGACTCGAAACGGCTATCGTGTTTCAGATAAACCCTTAGTCCCGCCTCGATCATCTCAGGAGTCACTTCAATCTCTGCACTATCGGGTACACCATCCGGGTCTCGGTCTGCATTCCCGCACATCGCGGGCTCCTTTCCATAGGAGCCCAATCACACACTTAACTTTCGCTCGGCCTGTCACGCCGCCCCGACATGGGCGAAGGCGCGCGCGCTATGTCAAGTATATAATTGGGAATGCTGTCCTACCCTGCTTTCCGCCTGCGCAAGGGATATTTGGCGCTGTCGTAGAGCGCGCGGATGCCGAAGCCGTCGAACCGCTCCTCGTTGACCTCGAGCGTGCTGCCGAGCAGGAGCTCCGGCGGCAGGACTTCCACGGCGTACTTGATCGCCTCGGCGGCGCTCTTGAAGCGCGTATAGCGCATCGGCCGCCTGCCCGACTTGCTCGAGCTCGCATAGAGCTCGGCGGGAGCTTTGTAATTGAACGCACTCACCCTGCTATTTAAGCATGAAGAGAGGGGGCGCTGCCAGCCTCGGCCGCGCGGCACGGTGAGCCGGAACACGCGGATAGCTAATGCTTTCTTGCGCAGGGTTGTCGGCGGCGCCAATCATTGTCAGGCTAGGCTGCCGCTAATGGACTGAAGCGCGAAGTCCGATGCCACATGAGTCCCCGCTGATCTCGACCATCGTGATTGCGCTCACGCTCGCCTTCGTCCTGGGCGCGCTCGCGCATCGCCTCAAGCTGCCGCCGCTCGTTGGCTATCTCATCGCCGGCATCGCCCTCGGGCCTTTCACGCCCGGCTACGTGGCCGACCAGGCCATCGCCAATCAGCTCGCCGAGATCGGCGTCATCTTGCTGATGTTCGGCGTCGGTCTGCACTTCTCACTCGAAGACCTGCTCTCGGTGCGCAACATCGCCATCCCAGGAGCGGTGGTGCAGATCGTGTGTGCCACCCTGCTCGGCATGGCACTTGCCCATTGGCTTGGCTGGTCGCTCGGTGCCGGTCTCGTCTTCGGACTCGCGCTGTCGGTGGCGAGCACTGTCGTGCTCTTACGTGCGCTTCAGGAGCGGCGGCTGGTTGAGACCACGCGGGGACGCATCGCCGTCGGATGGCTGGTGGTCGAGGACATGGCGATGGTGCTGACCCTCGTCCTCTTGCCAGCCTTTTCCGGCTTGTTGGGTGGAAAGGGCGCCGCCGAGGTCGATCTGTCGGCCGTCGCCTTCACCGTCGCGATCACTCTGGCCAAGATCGCCGCCTTCATCGCCGTGATGCTGATCGTCGGCAAGCGCGCGATCCCTTGGGTGCTGCACGCCATGGCCCACACCGGAAGCCGCGAGCTGTTCCGCCTCTCGGTCTTCGTCATCGCGCTTGGCGTCGCCTTCGCCGCCGCCGAGCTGTTCGACGTGTCCTTCGCGCTAGGCGCCTTCTTCGCCGGCATGATCCTGTCTGAATCTGCGCTCAGCCAGCGCGCCGCCGAGGAGACCTTGCCGCTACGCGACGCCTTCGCCGTGCTGTTCTTCGTCTCGGTCGGCATGCTGTTCAACCCCTCGATTCTCGTTAGTGAGCCAGTGCCGGTGCTCTTGACCGTGCTCATCATCCTCTTCGGCAAATCGCTTGCCGCCTTCGCCATCGTGCGGCTCGCCGGCTATCCCAACTCGACCGCGCTCACCATCTCGGCGTCGCTCGCGCAGATCGGCGAGTTCTCCTTCATCCTCGCCAATCTCGGCGTAGCACTCCTCTTGCTGCCCGAGGCCGGCCGCGATCTCATCCTCGCCGGCGCTATAGTCTCGATCCTCCTCAACCCACTCTTGTTTGCCGGCCTCGATGTGATCCTCGCCAAGCGTGAGGAGCCCGAGGCCGTGGAGACGGGCGGGAAGGAGGAGGCGGAAGGGCCGCGCGAGCCGATCCGCGAGACGAGCCTTACCGACCATGTGGTGCTGGTCGGTCATGGAAGAGTGGGACGCTTCATCAGCGGGGCGCTTCGCGACCGCTCGATCCCGCTCTTCGTCATCGAGGATAACGGCGACGTGGTCTCGGACCTCAAGGCGCGAGGGGTCGAGGCGCTGTCCGGCAACGCGGCCGATCCCGAGATCATTGGCGCCGCCAATCTCGGCAAGGCACGCTGCCTGCTTGTCGCCATCCCCGACGCGTTCGAGGGCGGTCAGGTGGTGGAGCAGGCGCGCGCCATCAATCCTGATCTTCCGATCATCGCTCGCGCCCATTCCGAGGATGAGATCGAGCACCTCATGAAGCACGGGGCGAGCCTCGTGATCATGGGCGAGCATGAGATCGCCAAGGCCATGGTCGACGACATCGACAAGGCCGCTGCGACAGCCGCGCCCGCTAGAGCATCGACTTGATGTCGGCGGAGAAGGTCGGATAGGCGTAGATGAACTCGCGGATTTGCGTGGCCGTGATGCCGTGCTTCATGGCGAGCCCGAAAATATTGATCAGCTCCTCGCCGGCATGGCCGACGAAATGGGCGCCGACGATAGCGTCGCTTCTTTCATCGACGATGATCTTCGACCAGGCAAGTGTCTCGGCGAATGTGCGGGTCGAGAACCAATATTCCATGTCGTTCACCTGCACGCGGGTCTTCAGTCCCTTCTCCTTGGCCTTGGCCTCTGACAGGCCGACCGTTGCAAGCGCCGGGATGGTGTAGACGCAAGAAGGAATGCTCGCGTAGTCCGGTTTCAGCTTAGGTCCCTCGACGATGTTCCGCCCCACCAGCCTGCCCTCATAGGTGGCGATCGGCGAGAGCTGCGGCGGCCCCGACAGCACGTCACCGCACAGATAGACGGACGGGTTGGAGGTCGAGCGCAGCGTCGCGTCGACGGCGACGCGGAAGCCTTCATGAGCGATCTTGCCCGCGTCGAGATCGAGCGCGCCGATATTGGCGATGCGGCCGGCGCCGTTCACCACCCGGTCGCTCTTGACACTCAGCTCCTCGCCGTTGACCTCGAACACGGTGCGCAAGCCTTTGTTGCCTTTCTCCACGCGCTTCACCTTGACGCCGGTATGCACGTCGATGCCGATCCGCTCGCTCTCTTTGCGCACCTGCTCGACCGCATCGGCGTCGAGCGCGGGCAAAAGTTGCGGCAGCACTTCGAGGATCGTCACCTTGGCGCCTGCGCGCGCGTAGACATGGCCGAACTCGAGCGCGATCACGCCACCGCCGACGAAGAGCACGCTTTCCGGCATCGTCCGCTCGCTGAGCACCTCGTCCGAGGTGATCATCAGCTCGGCGCCGGGGATCGGCAGGGGGCGGGGCGTCGAGCCGGCGGCGATGACGATGGTCTTGGCCTCGAGCCTCCGATAGCCGGCCTCGACCGTATTGGGACCGACGAATTTCGCCGGCGCGCGAATCAGCTCGACACCGCGCTCTTGCAGCGTCTCTTCGAGCGAGTCCGGAATGCCGGAGATCATCTCCTTCTCGCGATCGATCAACCCAGCCCAATCGAGCTTGGGCGTGCCGACTTTGATGTGATGGACGTGCGCCTGGCCGATCTCGTGCAAAGCATGAGCCGCCGCCACCAGGACCTTTTTCGGGGTGCAGCCGCGATTGGGGCAGGTACCGCCGAGGTCGCGCTCCTCGATCATGGCGACCTCGAGCCCCGCCTTGCGCGTCGGCACGGTCACACCGAAGGCTGCATTGCCGCCGCCGATGATCACCACGTCATAGGCTTCGCTTGCCATCTTGCTCGCCCCTTAGGCCCCGAGTCCCGCCGATTGTCTGAGCAGAGACTAAGGAAAGCCAAACACAATGGGGGGAGGGCGCGTGAGAGGGCGTGATAGCAAGTCCAATAAGGCGCGCTTGACGTCACGCGCGCCACTTGATGCTTCGCCGTCCCTATCCCATGTTGTCTCGGGAGGGATTCCGAGAAACGCAAGGCCGGCGCGAGCAGCGTCGTAACACCCGGAACAATAAAGCGAAATATCGCGCCAGGAACTCGCAAGCGGCGTGCCGCGTTTTAAGCTTTGTCATCAGTCTCGACGGGTCTGGACCATGCACAAGACTGCTCTGATTTTGATGCTTCCTCTCGTTCCGTTCTGCGTTGCACTTCCGGTCTCTGCCGCATTCGCCGCCGAAGACGCCGAGACCGACACGATCGGACCATGGCAGATTGAGGCCGTTTTCAAAGGCGACACGTTCGACCGCTGCTCGATCAGCCGCAAGCTCGACGACGACATCGTCGCGACTTTCGTGAAGACGGGCGACGATCTTACGCTCGAGCTGTCCTCGCCGAATTGGAAGCTTGATCGCGGCAAGAGCTATCCCGTGAAAATGGCGCTCGGACCGAAGAGCTTCGACGAGGAAGTGACCGCCGAAGCAAGCTCCGTCTCATTCCCGGTCAAAGACGACAAGTTCACCGCCGCTCTCCGCAGCGCGAATGCGCTGAACGTCGTCGGCGCCGGCGCCACCATACGCGTTCCTCTCGACCGGAGCTCTGATGCTTTCGACCGGCTCGATCAATGCGTGACCAAGAACGAAAGGGCGGTCGAATCGAACCCTTTTGTGGCGCCGGCACGTCGGCCGTGAAGGCCGGTGTGCCGGACGGCAAGGCCGAAAAGTGCATCGAGACAAAATCGGCCAACGGTACGAAGTCCACTGCCGAGGCAGAGGCGGTGGCAGATTCCGATAAGCTCGACGAGGCGAAGCCGGTGAAGCTGGTCAAATCCAGGACCGCGCGATCACGCCTTCGACGGTCTTGGTTCGGAAGTGCTGATCTTCTGACGGTGTTTGGCCGATGAAGGTCTTGACGGTGGCGCGGTAGCGGAACACGTAGCCGCCCATGCCGCTCGCCTCGCTCCAAACATCGGTCGTGGTCTCCGAGCGCGCCCTGAAGCCCTGGTCCGGACGTTCCATGATTGTGGTCGAAGAGGTGAAGCCCTTGAGCGACAGAGGCTCGCCGACCACCATCTCGAAATTCTCCTCGGCAACCTGGTCGACCCACAGCCTCTGCAGCGGGCCGCCATATTGATATTTCCCGCTGTCGAATACCTTACGCGTGAGAATGCCGGGCTCCCCGTTAATGGTGACGGACTCCGCCTTGCGCGTGGTCTCCGCGGGTCGCGCCTCTGCCAGGATGGGAATGTAGTCATCCGGGTTGACGCAGACTCCTGCGGATTTCTTCGGGAGCAAGGCCTCGGCCTTTTTGTCTTCCTCACGCGGCGGCCGGCCCGGAAGCGTGATTGAGCTCGCTGGTCGCCCGTCACTTTCACCGGTATGCAGCGTGATGGTCACAGGCTCGGGGCTTTCCCACAAAGTGGGGTAGAACGAGGGCGAGATCGCGAGCCTGAGGCGCCAGCCTTTCTTGAAAGTGTGACCCATGAGATTGAGGGTTACGTTGAAGGTGAAGGTCTCGCCCGGCACGACGCTCGCCGGGTCAGCGAGGTCGCCGCTGCGGTCGGCAAGGTTGCAGAAGCGGTAGCAGACGAGATGCGACGCGCCGGTCTTGGGGCTCACCTCGTCGAGCCTGATGGCAAGCGCTGCGATCGGCCGGTCTGCCGACAGCGTGAGCGTCGCGGTGGGAGCGCCGAACACATCGAGATCCTCGCGCAGCCGCTCGCTGTCGAAGTAAAGCGATTGCTTGTCGAAGCTCGCCTGATTGCCGGGGAGGTCGTCATTGCCGCACTCGCCCCATGAGCTCGTCTCCAGCATCTCGGTGTCGAGCACCGGCTTACCCGAGCTTTTCAGTGTCGCATGCGACGGCGGCTTCTTGCCGAGCTGTTTGTTGGGCCGAAGATAGAGCACCGTCTCCTTGACGCGCTGCTGCCAATAGCCGTCCTCGGCAACCCACTTGCCGCTCTCGTCCTCGCAAGCCGACTTGCTCGGCTCCTGGGAGGCGCCTAGCCACACCGGAAGCTGGGGCCACTGCCCTTCAGGTGGCGGCGTCTTTCCCTTGAGCCACCGGTCCCACCAATAGACGAGGATATAGTTCAGCCAATCGACGCGCGGGCCTGGATAGCCGTTGAACGGATATTTGTGCCCCCAGGCGCCGATCAGTCCGGCGACCGGCTTGCCGAGTGCAGTGAGCCCGGTCACCACATGCTCGACCGGATTCTTGTAGCCGTCCTGCCAGCCCGACATAATGAATACCGGCACGCCGACATCGCCATAATGGTCGCGCACGGCGGAGGCGCTCCAATAGTCGTCGCGGGCCTGATGCCCCGCCCATTGCTTGAACCAGAAATCGGCGTTGTCGATACGCTCCTTCCACATCTCCTTCCACGCATCGCCGACCACAGCCGGGTCAGGCGCCTGCGCGACCCAGCCCCACATCGACGACGGCCAGCTCACATTGTCGAACATCATCGCGCCGCCCATGTAGTGGACGCCGTCGTTATAGCGGTCGTCAGAACCGTCGCAGACGATGACGGCCTTGAGCGCCGGCGGCCGGTCCTTGCGCGCGGCAAGCATCAGCGAATTGATCGCGCTCCACGATTTTCCCATCATGCCGAGATTGCCGTCGCAATTCGGATGCTGGGCGATCTTGTCGATCACCTGGATGCAGGCGAGAAGCTCTTCCTCGCTGTATTCGTCGGTGATCACGCCTTCTGAGTCGCCGGAGCCCGGCAGGTCTACACGGAAGCAAAGGTAGTCGTTATAGGCGAACCAGGGATACATCTTGGCGTCGCCGATCATGGTACCGTCGCGCCGCCGGTAGGGATTGAACTCGACGATCGCCGGGCATTTTATGCCAGCCTTGGCGGTCTCGGCGTTGTACCAGAAATGGCCCGCAAGCCTGATCGGCGCCTTGCCGGGGAGGCTCACTTCGAAGAACACATTCTCAGGGTCAGGGACCTTGTCGCGCACTTTGAGGAAGTGCTGCTCCTCAGCCTCACCGGCGCGCGTGAACAGCCCGAGCTCGGGCAGTGCGAGCGCGATGGGGAATGCAGCGCTGAGCTTTAACGCGACGCGCCGCGAAAGATATGGGCTGCGGGGGGACGTGGCCGATCCTCGGCTTCTTTGCGGTGGGCGCGACTATGCCATCAGGCGCGCGCACCTCGCCAGCCCTTACCGGACCCTTCCACGATCAAGATAATTTCACCGCTCCTAGGCGGGAACAACGCCTGCCGCCTGGCCGGGAAGGGGGAGAGCAATGTGCTTGCGGGCTTCGGCAATAAGACCGCTGGCGTCGAGAGGCCGCGCGATGAAGGCTGCCGCACCTCTGCCGATCAAGTCGCGATGGACCGCGTATTCGAGGCCCTTTTCCATCGGCGTGCTGGTGTAGATGACCACGGGGACATGCTGCGTCGAGCGCGTGCTCTTGATACGGCTGAGCAGGTAATTGCCGCTGCCCTGCTCCATATCATAGTCGGTGACGATGAGGTCCGGCTGGGTTTTGAGCGCGAGCAGGAATCCTTGCATTCCGTTCGAACCTTGAACGATCTCGCAATATTTCTGCAATCCCTGAGTGAGCGTGTTGAGCCGCACTGGATCGTCGTCGACGAGCAGCACGCGCGGCGTGTTCGTCTGCTCGTGCGGCGAGAGTCTAGGCTCCGATGGTTTGTTCTTCAGAATCTCCAGGATAAGCGGTTCCAGATCGTCCCAGGTGTTCTCGCTCTTGTGCACATAGTAGGCATGTAGGTCCCTGCAGCGCTTGATCGCCTCATCGTCGGCGCGGCCAGTCAGGACGACGACTGGGACGGGAGCGAATTTCGGATCCGCCAGCCGCTCCATGACCCGGAAGCCCTCGACGTCGGGCAGACCAAGATCGAGGATGAGGAGGTCGGGCTTCACCTTGCCGACTTTGAGAACCGCATGGATCCCGTCATAGGCGGCTTCCACCTTGAGGCCGAGGTGACGGCAGCGCAGCTCGAGATATTCGACAATGGTCGGGTCGTCGTCGGCGATGACGACGGTCTTGCCCTCGAGGCTCGGCCGGCTTTGCGCCGCCGACAGTGTGCTGCTGCCGGACTGCCGTTCGGGGACCGTTGCTGAACCAAGCCGATCTGACACAAGCCTACCCTGGTTGCGGCGGCGACAGGCCGCATTCAGAGCATATAAGCTAAATCCTAAACGGTTTCTTAGGCGGGTATTAATTAGGCGCTAGCGTTTGCCAGCGCATCGGCCTCTTCGTCGGTGAACACGCGGCTCCGCGTGAGGAAGCGCAGGCCCTCCGGTGCTTCGAGCGAGAAGCCCGAGCCGCGGCCTGGCACCACGTCGATGATGAGCTGGGTGTGCTTCCAATAGTCGAACTGATCGGCGTCCATATAGACCGGGCAGCCGCCGATCTCACCCAACAGCACGTCATTGCCGCCGACGCGAAACTCGCCTTTCGGGTAACACATCGGCGCCGAGCCGTCGCAGCACCCACCCGACTGATGGAACATCAACGGCCCATGGATACGACGCAACCGCTCGATCAGATCGAGAGTGGCGTCGGTGGCAAGGACCCTGTCGACCATTCTCTTCTCACCGCCTGTTTAGACCGGGCTCGACCGGTGACCCGGTAACCTTTGCGGGTTACCGGGTCAGCCAAATCTGTCGAAGCCGTCTAGAAGAAGCCAAGCGCCTTCGGGCTATAGCTCACCAGCACGTTCTTGGTCTGCTGGTAATGGTCGAGCATCATCTTGTGCGTCTCGCGTCCGATGCCCGATTTCTTGTAGCCGCCGAACGCCGCATGCGCCGGGTAGAGGTGGTAGCAATTGGTCCACACCCGTCCGGCCTGGATGCCGCGGCCCATGCGATAGGCGCAGTTGATGTCGCGCGTCCATACGCCGGCGCCGAGCCCATACAGCGTGTCGTTGGCCATCGAAAGCGCCTCGGCCTCGTCCTTGAAGGTGGCCACCGAAAGGACTGGACCGAAGATCTCCTCCTGGAAGATGCGCATCTTGTTATTGCCGGCGAACACGGTGGGCTCGATGTAATAGCCTTCCGCCAGCTCGCCGTTGAGCTTGGCGCGTGCGCCGCCGGTCAAGAGCTTGGCGCCTTCCTTCTTGCCAATGTCGATATAGGAGAGAATCTTCTCGACCTGGTCGTTCGAGGCCTGTGCGCCGATCATGGTGTCGGCGTCGAGCGGATTGCCCTGCTTGACCTTCTTCACCCGCGCAATCGCCTTCTCCATGAACTTGTCATAGATCGACTCCTGCACCAGAGCCCGCGACGGGCAGGTGCACACCTCGCCCTGATTCAGCGCGAACATGGTGAAGCCTTCGAGCGCCTTGTCGAAGAAGTCATCATCCTTGGCCATCACGTCCGCGAAGAAGATGTTCGGCGACTTGCCGCCGAGCTCGAGGGTGACGGGGATCAGGTTCTCGCTCGCATATTGCATGATGAGCCGGCCCGTAGTGGTCTCGCCGGTGAATGCCACCTTGGAGATGCGCTTGTTCTGGGCGAGCGGCTTGCCGGCCTCGATGCCGAAGCCGTTGACCACATTCAGCACGCCTGGCGGCAGGAGGTCGCCGACGATGTCCATGAGCACCATGATCGACATCGGCGTCTGCTCGGCCGGCTTCAGCACCACGCAATTGCCGGCAGCAAGCGCCGGAGCGAGCTTCCACGCCGCCATGAGGATGGGGAAGTTCCA
>JBLMXO010000231.1:0-7626 GCA_050257815.1 Actinomycetota bacterium | reverse complement strand
ATGGGCGTCGCATATTTCAATTCGCCGACAACGATCTTGTCGGAATAGACCTGCTTACCGTCCTTGTAGACATAGACGTTGAACTCGGGGACGTTGAGCCAGAGATAGAGCGAGCCAAGATCCTCCGGCATCCACCGCCAGCGCTCCATGTTGACGATGATCTTTTGCGTACCCTTGCCTGTCTCACGCGCCTTGATCAGGGCCTGATGGAGACGCTGAAACTGCTCGTGTTTCGGCTGAAGCGAGCGGAGATAGGCATCAGGCTCAGCGGTATCGGCGATCCCAGTCAGCACCGTTTTCGGATCGAGCAAAGTGGGCTCAACACCAAAAAGCTTGTTGAGCTTGACCGGGTCCGTGCGGCCACCGCGGGCAAAGCGGGCATATTTCAGGATGGCAAGATCGAGCTTGATCTCGCTCGCGGCCGCTTCGTCCGTTGACTTCGGCAGGGTGCCGGCGGGCGGCAGATCGAAGGCAGAGCTCGACAGGCCCCACTCGTCGGCGCGCAGCATCTCGTCGATCGCCGCGAGCGCATAACCGGATAACCCCATGTCGGTCATCCACAGCGGATCGCTGCGGGTGTTGTAGAAAGCTTCTAGAGCCGTGAGGTCGCCTGACGAGGAGGCTTTGTTCATCTCGGCGAGCTTGGCACGAATGCTGGCGACGACTGGCGTCGCCTCCACCGGAGGAGTTGCTTCCTCTGGAGCCTGAGCTGCTTGACCTTGATCCTGCCCAGAAGGCTCGGTCGCGGCTGGTGCCGTATCGGACGGGTCGGCGTCCGGCATCGCATCGGGATTGGCCCATTGGCTCGCGGCGGCCCCGGGAGCCGGACGGTTCTCGGCATGGACCGGATGCGCGAAAAAAGCCCCGAACGCTAGGACTGAAGCAACCGCTGCGAGGGCGGTTAGCCAAGGATATCCACGCATCCCACAGACCCCCCACTTGGCCCACAGGTTAATCCGAGACGACGGAAAGGGCCACTGCGATCTGCCCGATTCTTGGGCTGGACTTGGCCGCTTGCCGAGCCCCCTTGGCTTCTGCTCACTGTGAGCAATAACAAGGATTTTTTTCCGCAACCCGGGAATAAGCCGCACGACCGACCGGTCTTCTTGCGTGAACACCAACAATGGTTGCGAGGAGATCTCCATGCTTGATCCGAAGGTCGAAAAGCCCGAGCCGACGGAGCGTTCAGAACGCGAAGAGGGCATCAGCCGCAGGGGCGCGCTCGAATGCATGATTTGGGCAGGTACCGGCGTGCTATGGGCATTGTCCGGGGGCGTGCCGAAGTCGCTCGGCCTGCTCGGCGATGCGCTTTCCGCAGAGGCGCCCTCTTTCACCTTCCTTCAAATCAGCGACAGCCATATCGGCTTCAACAAGCCGGCCAATCCGGATGCGCTCGGCACGCTGCGCGAGGCGATTGCCAAGGTCAAAGCTGTGCCGGCCAAGCCCGCCTTCATGATCCATACCGGCGACATCACCCACCTCTCCAAGCCCGACGAGTTCGACAATGCGAGTCAGCTCATCGGCGAGGCCGCTCTCGATGTGCACTACGTCCCCGGCGAGCACGACTTCATCGATGAGGGCGTGGGCAAGGCCTATCTCGAACGATATGGCAAAGGCACCAAGGGCTCGGGCTGGTATTCGTTCGACGATCACGGCGTCCACTTCATCGGTCTGGTGAACGTTGTCGACCTCAAGGCGGGAGGCTTGGGCAGGCTCGGGGCCGAGCAGCTCGCTTGGCTCGCCGACGACCTCAAGGACAAGTCTAATTCAATGCCGATCGTTATCTTCGCCCATATCCCACTGTGGACGGTTTACGCCGAATGGGGCTGGGGTACCGACGACGGCATGCAAGCGCTCAGCCTGCTCAAGCGGTTCGGCTCAGTGACTGTGCTCAACGGCCATATCCACCAGATCGTGCAGAAAGTCGAAGGCAACATGACCTTCCACACGGCGCGCTCCACCTGCTTCCCGCAGCCGGTGCCAGGAACGGCACCGTCGCCTGGGCCCATGACGGTGCCAGCGGACCGCCTTCGCTCGATGCTCGGCATCACCATCGTCGCCGTGCGGATGGGAGACAAGCCGCTCGCCGTCACCGATACGACGCTCGTGGGCTGAACTGATGAGCAAGATGCACAAACTCACTGCTGCGCTGGCTGGAGCGACGATGCTGCTCGCAACGACGGGCGCCATTGCGGCGAATGCCGAAGTGAAAATTTCCAACTTCACGTTCGACCCGCCGGTGTTGAGCATCAAGGCCGGCACCACTGTCACCTGGACCAATGCCGACGATATCCCTCACGTCGTCGCGGAGAAGGATGGGAAATTCAGATCAGGCGCGCTCGACACCGATGAGAGCTTCTCGCAGTCCTTCGCGACCGCGGGAACCGTCGAGTATTTTTGTGCGATCCACCCGCATATGACGGGAAAGATCGTCGTCACGCCTTAGGCGCCGCCGTTCGACTCGTTTGGATCAGAGCCTGTTAGCGCACCGACTAAGTTTTTGCGGTGTCGCGGCGATGTGAAGCGGGGGGCCTAGGATTCCGCCAGGCTCTCGCCTATACTCATGTTGAGGATAGTAGACTGGGTGTGGGGCCGGCCCTTGCGCCGGATGTTTTAGAACCCATATATGCTCATTGTGAGCATTATAGCTGTCACGGGAGGCGAAACGAAATGACGACGGTCCACAGCACGCGGGCGGCCAGGACGGCAGCGCAGAAAGGGCCGCTTTCGACTCGGCTCCTGCCCGACCTCGCCTACACGCCCGAGGTGGCGCGGGAGACTGCCCATCTCTACGAGCGCGTGTCGCGCGTCATCCCGCCGATCGAATGGCCGGGCTTCGCTCCCTACGTGCAGGCGATCAACGACCTCAAAAAGACGCGCAACGCGGTCGTGCTCGCGCACAATTACATGACGCCCGAGATCTTCCATTGCGTTGCCGACGTCGTCGGCGACTCGCTTCAGCTCGCACGCGAGGCGTCGAAGACCGACGCCAAGATCATCGTGCAGGGCGGCGTGCACTTCATGGCCGAGACCTCGAAGCTGCTCAACCCCGACAAGATGGTGCTCATCCCCGATTCCCGCGCAGGCTGCTCCCTCGCTGCGTCGATCACCGCTGCAGACGTGCGGGCTTTACGCGAGGCCTATCCCGGCGTGCCGGTCG
The DNA here is from genome assembly GCA_050257815.1 of Actinomycetota bacterium. GTDB lineage: Bacteria > Pseudomonadota > Alphaproteobacteria > Rhizobiales > Methyloligellaceae > Methyloceanibacter. The sequence continues at coordinate 4,466 of JBLMXO010000231.1, read as the reverse complement.
TCACCTATGTCAACACGTCGGCCGAGGTGAAGGCTGAGTCCGACATCTGCTGCACCTCAGCCAACGCCGTACGCGTGGTCGAGTCGCTCGGGGCTCCGCGCGTGATCATGTTGCCAGACGAGTATCTCGCCAAATGGGTGCAGACGCAGACCCCGGTCGAGATCATCGCCTGGAAGGGCCATTGCGAGGTGCATGAGCGTTTCACGGGCGAAGAGCTCCGCGCCTATCGCGAGAGCGATCCCGGGATCAAGATCATCGCGCATCCCGAATGCGCCCCCGATGTTCTGGCCGAGGCCGACTTCACTGGCTCGACCTCAGGCATGATCAAATGGGTCAAGGATCATCAGCCGAAGAAGGTGCTACTCGTGACCGAGTGCTCGATGAGCGACAACGTCGCAGTCGAGGCGCCCAAGGTCGAGTTCGTGCGGCCGTGCAACCTTTGCCCGCACATGAAGCGGATCACGCTACCGAAGATTCTCGAGTCGCTCGTGTTCCTCAGGGAGGAGGTCACGATCGATCCCGCAATCGCCGCTCGCGCGCGTGAGGCCGTCGAGCGCATGATCAATCTCAACCACTAAACTCGGGCATCTACCGAGGCATGACCATCGTGACCGAGATGCTTACCTCATCCACCGCACTGCCACGCGCCGGTGTGATCGTAGTCGGCGCAGGCCTCGCCGGGCTCTTCACTGCGCTCAAGCTCGCCCCGCGTCCGGTTACCGTTATCTCGGCGGCGCGTTTCGGCGAGGGCGCATCGAGCCTCTGGGCGCAGGCTGGGATCGCCGCGGCACTCGCCGAAGGCGACAGCCCCGAAGACCATGCCGCCGACACGATCACGGCCGGTGCCGGAATCGTCGACGAGAAGATCGCGTTTCTCCTCGCACGCGAAGCGCGCGAGCGCGTCGAGGACCTGCTTCGCTACGGTGTCCCCTTCGACCGGGATATCGAAGGTCATCTCACCTTCGGCCGTGAGGCGGCGCACGGCAAGAGCCGCATCCTTCACGTCAAGGGCGATACGGCTGGCCGCGCCATCATGCATGCGCTGATGGCGGCGGTCCGCGCGACGCCCTCGATCACCGTGCTCGAAGGCTTCTCCGCGCGTGATCTTGTTCTACGCGATGGCCGCGTGGCCGGGATCGAGGTGGCACCGACAGATGGTGCGCCATCGGCCCACGGGCTCATCCTGCCGGCGAGTGCGGTCGTGCTCGCGACCGGAGGCGCCGGCCAGATTTATGCCATCACCACCAATCCGCGCGAGGCGCGCGGTGAAGGCATCGCTATTGCCGCTCGTGCAGACGCGGTGATTGCCGACGCCGAGTTCGTGCAATTTCATCCCACGGCCATCAATATCGGACGCGATCCCGCGCCGCTGGCGACAGAGGCGCTGCGCGGTGAAGGCGCTACTCTGATCAACTCGCGCGGCGAGCGCTTCATGCGCGCGGTGCACCAGGACGCCGAGCTTGGACCGCGCGATGTGGTGGCACGTGCCGTCTATCGCGAGGTCGCAAGCGGCCGCGGCGCGTTCCTCGACTGCCGTGGGCTCGGCGATGAACTCGCCGTCCGCTTTCCCACGGTGTTCGAAACCTGCCTCTCAGCCGGCATCGATCCCACCAAGCAGCCGATTCCGGTCGCACCCGCCGCGCACTATCACATGGGCGGCATTCTTACCGACGCGCGCGGTCGGAGCACCGTCGACGGGCTATGGGCCTGCGGTGAGGTGTCGTCGACTGGCGCGCATGGAGCCAACCGGCTTGCCTCTAACTCGCTGCTCGAGGCCGTCGTCTTCGGCGCCCGCGTCGCCAGAGATATCGCCGGCTCGCCGGTAGCGCCGATGCCGACAACGACTGCGCACGAGACGCAAGCTCCTGAGGGCAGCCACGACGAGCGTCTCGAGCAGGCTTTGCGCCGCACCATGTCGGCTGAGGTCGGCGTGATCCGCGATGAGAATTCGCTCACCAAGGCGCTTGGCACGATCATTTCGCTAGAGCCTGAGGCGAAGGCCACGGGCGATCGGCGCCTCGCCAACATGCTCGCGACCGCCAAGCTGATTGCCGCAGCAGCCTTTGCGCGCAAGGAGAGCCGCGGCGCCCATTTCCGCAGTGACTATCCCGTGCCTGATGACCGGCTTCAGCAGCGCAGCTTCCTCACGCTCAGCCACGCCGAGGAGATCGCGCGCGAGGCGATCGAAGCGCCGTCGCTCGAGACACTTCGTCCGCGCGTCGTGGCCTTCCCGCTGAAGGCATGAGCGAAGCCCCATCCCCTGCGCTCGAGCTCCCGCACCTTCTCGTCGAGCAAGCCGTCGCCGCGGCGCTCGAAGAGGATCTGGGCCAGGCTGGCGATATCACCACCGATGCCATCATCCCTGCTGATGCTCGCGGCAAGGCTGCAATCGTCGCGCGCGAGGAAGGGATCGTGGCGGGGCTCGATCTCGCCGAGGCCGCCTTCAGGATTCTCGACCCCGAGGTCAAGTTCACGCGCATTGTGGCAGACGGGCATAGAGTCGCCGCCGGCGGCGTGATCGCCAGGGTCGAGGGGCTCACGCGCGCACTGCTCACCGGAGAGCGGACGGCGCTCAATTTTCTCAACCGTTTGAGCGGTATCGCCACTCTCACCGCGAAATTCGTGGCGGCAATCGAGGGCACCAAGGCGCGGATCGCCTGCACGCGCAAGACGACTCCCAATCTCAGAGCCCTGGAGAAATATGCGGTGAGGGCCGGCGGTGGAGCGAACCACCGCTTCGGGCTCTATGACGCCGTGCTCATCAAGGACAACCACATCGCCGCGGCCGGCGACGTCGGCAATGCACTCAAGATGATTCGTTCGCGCGTCGGCCACCTGGTGAAGATCGAGATCGAGGTGGAGACGCTCGCCCAACTCGAGGAGGCGCTTAGCTATCCGATCGATGCCGTGCTGCTCGACAACATGGATGTAGAGACGATGAAGAAGGCCGTCGATCTGGTGAAGGGACGCGTCATAACCGAGGCGTCGGGAGGCGTAAGCCTAGAGACTGTCGGCGAGATTGCTAGAACCGGAGTCGATGTGATTTCGGTCGGGGCGCTTACTCATGCGCCGCGTAGCCTAAACTCATCGCTGGAGTGGACGGGGTAGACGTGCCGGCTACATTGGACACAGCAGCAGAGACGAGAGAGAGCGTGGGTGTGAGAGAGACGCCCGAACTGTCGCTATCAGTGGTCGAAGCTTCGACCACATAGGGCTCCTCATGCGTTTTCTTGTAGAAGATGTGCCGCCCAATCTTATCGATCTTGCTCATCTCACCAACCCAGGCGGGGCTCACGTAGTTGGCGTGGTAGTAGGTTGAATAGCCGACCTCAGGAAGCCAAAGGTCGCCGTTGGTGATCTTTTTGGAGAGGCTTTGGGCGAGAGCCCATTGATCATCGTTGCGCGGGGTGTCGGTGCGGCCGTCGCAGGCGAAGGAGAACTGACAGCCGGGATGCATCTGCCCCTGATAGACGACACCGCAAATCGTCTCAGGGAACATCGGGCTCCTGACCCGGTTCATGATGACCTGGCCTACAGCGATCTGGCCCCGCACCGGCTCACCGCGCGCCTCGAAATAGATGGCGGTGGCAAGGCAGCGGCGCTCGCGCTCCTCGAACTCCGCCTGGCTCTCACCCTTCGACCTGAAGTTCAGGCCATCGGCGCTCGGGTGATAGGCAATCTCGGAGGGAGATGGCTTAAAGCCGTCGACATCGAGGCTCTGCGCGAAGGGCAAGCCGTAGCTGGCATTCATGAGAAGGCCGGCGCTGCCTCCGACCGGGCCCTTGAGAGCGACATTCGAAACGGTCGGGTTGAGGCGATCGCCTTTGAGCGTCCGGCTGATTTCACTGCTGATCGAGAGCGGGCCCGCTCCGGGATCACCGCCAAGGCTTGCGGTAATGAGCTGCTTGCCGGCGTAGGTGACGGCGTTTGCCTCGAGAACCTGATCGGCGCGTGGACCTTTCCCGCCGGTCCTGAACAAGTAGGACGCTTCGCGGGGAAGGGCTGATGGAACAGCGTCAGCAGTGCGTTTCACCGCGTAGGCCGATCCTTTGCCCGACAGCAAAAGCTCAACTTGGAAGGCGACGGGATTGCCCGGCACCGCGGCCACGTATCCCAAGCCGATCAAGGGAAGCGGCACTAGCGCAGCGACGGTGTGCCACACGCGACGAGGCAAGCGTCGGCCCATTTTCCCTCCAGGTCCACCCCTAACCTGCGGGAGTGTCCGTCCGTTGTACGGCCGGCATTCCCCCGCTTGCCCTAATCCGCGCCGCCTCAAGGGCAGACGCAAAGATCGGGCGTCCCCGTAATAACTCAGGCAAAATGGTGGGAAATCAGCAAGTTAACCTTAAGTCCCCCACCGGTTTTGGCCCGGATTCCCGTGTCATTGCGTTAACCGTGCCCGAGAAATTAGGGCAAAATGTGGTGAACGGCAACAGCCGACCATTTCTTGTGAAAAACGCTAATTA
>JBLMXO010000230.1:0-4281 GCA_050257815.1 Actinomycetota bacterium | reverse complement strand
GCAGGAATCACCTTCACCGGTATGATCCCAGGTCGGCCCAGTGACGGACTTGGCATTGGCTTCGCCTATACCGGCATATCCGACGAGGCTCATGGTCTGGACATCGATCTTGATCAGCCGGTCGCGCGCAACTATGAGGCACTGATCGAGATTTGCTACACCTACCAGATCAAGTCCGGCTGGACCGTACAGCCCGACTTCCAATACTTCTTCCAGCCCGGCGCTAACGTGCCCAATGACGATGGCGACGGCGCGCTCGAGAACGCTGCCGTGCTGGGTGCGCGCACCACAATCAGCTTTTGACGACACAAGCGTGCAACTATTCCAGTCGAGATATCGCTCCCGCGTCTCTACGCAGCAGGAAAAGAGCGTTCCGAGCCGAGCCAAGGCCCTCCTCACCTGTTCCGTCGCCTTCGGAGCCGCCTTGCCGTTGCTCGCCGGCATCTGCGTAACCTATGGCGCCGACACGGATGCCGCCGTCTCGACCCTAATCGCGCCGACCACTGACTTCACCAAGCTCGAGCCAGGTGAGGCGAAGCCTGGAGGCGGAGCTACGTCACGGGGCTCGACCGATACGCCGAACGCCTTCTCGTTGTCCTCCGGCAACATGGATTTCAAGCGCGAGCTCGACTTCAAGGTCGGCAACGGCATCTTCCGCAAGAACTGGGTGTCGGCGCCGTCATCGACTGACGCCTCAGATGGGCTCGGACCGCTGTTCAACTCGCGCGCCTGTCAGAACTGCCATCTCAAGGATGGGCGCGGCCACCCGCCGCTCTCTTCCGACGTGCCGGACAATTCCGGATCAATGCTGGTGCGTCTCTCGGTGCCGCCATCGACCGCGGATCAGAAGGCGCTGCTCGCGGCTTACAAGGCAAACTCTCTGCCCGATCCGACTTATGGCGGCCAGCTCCAGGACTTCGCCATCCAAGGCATCAACTCTGAGGGCAAGCTCAAGATCGACTACAAGGAGCGCGAGGTGACGCTCGCTGGCGGCGAGGTCGTCAACCTGCGCGTGCCCACCTATTCGCTCACCGATCTCAACTACGGACCTGCGAGTCCTGACATCATGATCAGCCCGCGCGTCGCCCCGCAGATGATCGGCCTCGGTCTGCTCGAAGCGGTGCCCGAGGAAGAGATTCTCGCCAACGCCGATCCCGACGACGCCAACAAGGACGGCATCTCGGGCAAGCCCAATTGGGTCTGGTCGCGCGAGCACGACAAGGTGATGCTCGGCCGCTTCGGCTGGAAGGCCGGCGTGCCCACCATCACGCAGCAGGCTGCCGAGGCCTTCAACGGCGATATCGGCCTCTCGACGACGATGATCCCGAAGGGTTCAGGCGACTGCACCGCGAAAGAGAAGGAGTGTCTCGATGCGCCGAACGGTAACTCGCCCAAATATCAGAACGTCGAGGTGGGCGATGATCTGTTCAACATGGTGGTGTTCTATTCCAAGAACCTCGCCGTGCCCGCGCGCCGCACGCCCGATGATCCCGAGGTGTTGAAGGGGAAGGAGATCTTCTACACAATCGGCTGCACCGGTTGCCACAAGCCGAAATTCATCACCGGCGATGCGCCGGGCCAGCCGCATTTGTCGCACCAGCTGAGCTATCCCTATACCGATATGCTGCTTCACGACATGGGCGAGGGACTTTCCGACAACAGACCAGAAGGCGAAGCGAGCGGCAATGAGTGGCGCACCGCCCCGCTCTGGGGCATCGGGTTGACCGGCATGGTGAACGGGCACACGCTGTTCCTGCATGATGGGCGCGCGCGCAACATCACCGAGGCGATCCTCTGGCATGGCGGCGAGGCTCAAGCCGCGCGCGACAAGTTTGCCGCACTGCCTAAAGACGACCGCGACCGTCTCGTCGCCTTCGTGAATTCGCTGTGAGCGGCGTCGTGGGACCCGGCGAGCGAGCAACCCTATTCGTCGGAATCCTCATGCTTGCGGTCTTTGCGGTCTTGCCGGCGGCGGCCGAGACGGACAATGCGGCCATCGCCAAATCCTCGCTGACCGAGGTGATCCGCCCCGGCTATTCGGCGTTCTCTGCCGCCACCGGCTCGCTGCGCGACAAGGTGTCGGCTTTGTGCAAGCAGCCTTCGGCCGATGCGTTGAAAGACACAAAAGATGCCTTCGCCGGTGCTGTCGATGCCTGGAGCAAGGTGGAGATTTTCCGCTTCGGCCCGATCATGCAGGATCACCGCTACGAGCGGCTGTTCTTTTGGCCTGATCCCAAGGGGCTGGGGCTGCGGCAAGTGCAGGATGCTCTCACCAGGCACGATCAGTCTGTCACTCTGCCCGACGAGCTCGCCGCCAAGAGCGTGGCACTTCAGGGCTTCCCTGCGCTCGAATATCTCCTCTACGGCGACGGCGCCGATGTTCTCGCCGAGAAACCCGTGGAGAATGTGGCCGAGCCGCTGCCGCAAGTGGAGGGGGCGTTCCGTTGCAGCTTCGCCTTGAGCATCGCCACCAATATCGACCGAATTGCGCGGAACGTGGTGGAATACTGGCGCGAGGGCTCGGCGTACGAGAAGGCGTTTCTCGGTCCCGCGCCTGACAATCCCATCTACCACACGCCGAAAGAAGTGACGCTCGAGCTGTTCAAGACCCTCTCTTCCGGCATCGAGCTCGTGCGCGATCAGAAGCTCGGCAAACCGCTCGGGACGAGCGCGGCGGTGGCCAAGCCTAAGCTCGCCGCGTTTTGGCGGAGCGATCTCTCCTTCGCCAACATGATCGGCAACCTTAAGGGCGTGATCGCGCTCTTCAGCAAAGGCGGCTTCGCGCAGGTCGTCGATGCCGATTCGCCAGACGTATCCGCTTCGATCCTGTTCGATCTCAATCATGCGATCGAAGTGCTTCAGACCATGAACGAGCCCTTCGCCGAAGTGGCGAGCGATGATGAGCTTCGCGCCAAGCTCGAAGCCTTGCGCGTGGGCTTGAAGAGCGCGGGCCGGACCGCCGGCGACATCATCGCGCGAAGCGCTGGCTTAAGCTTCGGTTTCAACGCCATGGATGGAGATTAGCCATGGATGGAGATTAGCCATGGAGCTCGATCGCCGCTCACTTCTGGTCAGCCTCGCGAGTGGCGCCGCCATGCTCGCTCTGCCGAGGGGTGCCAATGCCGCCTTCGAAGCCGAATGCTTCGCCGCCGCACGCAAGGACGACCGTGGGAGCTATTCCACCGCTCTGTTCAGCCTCGATGGCGACATTCGTTCTGTCGAGCTTCCCGGCCGCGGCCACGACATCACGCTGAAACCCGATGCCAGCGAATGGGTCACCTTCGCGCGAAGGCCAGGCCGCTTCGGCGTGGCGGTCCCGGTCGATGCACGACCCCCGGTGTGGCTCGCCGCCAAGCCCGACCGCCATTTCTTTGGTCACGGCGTCTTCTCTAGCGACGGCAGGCTGCTCTACTCGACCGAGAACGACTATGAGGGTGCGCGCGGCGTCATCGGCGTACGCGACGCGACCGACGGTTACAAGCAGATCGGCGAGTTCCCCGCCCACGGCATGGAACCCCACGACATCCAGCTGCTGTCGGACGGCCGTACCATGGTCATCGCCAATGGCGGGATCCGAACCCGGCCCGACAGCGAGGGCGAGCTCAATCTTCCTGACATGCAGCCTTCGCTTGTCTATGTCGATGTCGAGACCGGCGGCCTCCGCGAGGAGCAGCGGCTACCGCCCGAGCTGCATCAGCTCTCGATCCGCCATCTTGCCATTGCCTCCAACGACACGGTCGCCTTCGGCTGCCAATATCGCGGGCCTGAGCAAGATGTTCCGCCACTCGTGGGCTTCCATCGCCGGGGCGAGCCGCTCGTGGTAGTGCCGGCTCCAGACGAGACCCAGACGGGCTTGCGCAACTACATCGGCTCGGTTGCGGTTGATGCCGGGGGCGGCATCGTCGCCGCGTCGGCCCCGAAAGGAGGGCTCATCACCTATTGGGACGTGGCGAGTCGGCGTTACCTCGGGGCATCGGACTTGAATGACGGCTGCGGACTGGCCCCCACTCACCGCAGCGCAAGCTTCCTGCTGACGAGCGGCGACGGTTGGCTGGTCACGGCCGACGCCGACGGTGAGGCCACGCGCCAGTTCTCGAATTATAGCTGGGACAATCACGCGATCCTGGTGCGCTGAGAGCCAGCCTAGCAGGGAGCAGCCTGCCTGGAAATCAGCCGTCATTGGGGGGCTCGCCTGCGGGGCACGAAGCCCCCAGTTCCTATTCTCACCTTATTTCTCGGGCTAATCTCGGTCCCAAGTCCGGGACCCATGCAGACACAACC
>JBLMXO010000229.1:0-4127 GCA_050257815.1 Actinomycetota bacterium | reverse complement strand
ACGGCCGCTGCCGTCGTCTCGGCGGAATCGACGAGGGCGACGCCGTCCCCGATGCTCTTGCGGATCGAGGCGGCGAGCACGGGAAAATGCGTGCAGCCGAGCACGAGCGTGTCGGGCGCCTCATCCCCGGTGAACAGGCTCTTGAGATAGCGGTCGGCGGCGGCAAGCGTTACGGGTGAATCGGTCCAGCCTTCTTCCGCAAGCGCCACGAATACCTGGCAGGGCTGTTGCACCACGACCGCATCCTTCATCAGTCGGTGAATAGCCCGCGCGTAGGCTCCACCCTTGACGGTGCCCTCAGTCGCGATCACGGCGATGCGGCGGTTGCGGGTGGCTGCCGCGCCCGCGCGGGCGCCGGGCTCGATCACGCCGATCACCGGAACCGGCTCCCACGCCTCTTGCAGCAGATAGAGTGCGACGGCGGAGGCCGTGTTGCAGGCGATTACCAGCATCTTCACACCCTGATCGATCAGGAGCCGCGTCGCCTGGAGCGCATAAGCCTGCACCGTCTCGGCGCTCTTGGTGCCGTAGGGGAGTCGCGCGGTATCGCCGAGATAGACGAAATGCTCGTTGGGAAGGCGCGCGGTGAGCGCCCGCAACACCGTCAGTCCGCCCATGCCGGAGTCGAATACCCCGATCGGCCGGGGATCACCCGGCATCCGCGCCTCCGAACGTTTTGAAGTAGATCTCGATGAAGCGGCGGTAGACGGCGGTGAGTTGCTCGATGTCGGCGATCTTCACATGCTCGTCGACCTTGTGGATGGACTCGGTGAGCAGCCCGAACTCGACCACCGGGCAATAGTCCTTGATGAAGCGGGCATCTGACGTGCCGCCGTCGGTCGCGAGCTTGGGCGTAATGCCGGTGATCTCGTTCACCGCCTCCGAGAGCAGGGCATCGAGCGGGCCTGGCTCGGTGAGGAAGGCGTGGCTCGGCGGCTCGAACTCGAGCGTGAAGGAGAGTTCGCTTCCAGCAAGCGCCGCCGCCGCGTGTTCCTGCAACAGCGTCTGCAGCGACTCCGCCGAATGGCGGTCGTTGAAGCGGATATTGAAGCGCGCCTCGGCCGCGGCGGGGATCACGTTCACCGCCTGATTGCCGACGTCGATACTCGTCACTTCGAGGTTCGACGGGGAGAAATGCGCGCTGCCATAGTCGAGCGGCGAATCGTAATAGCGGGCGAGGACCCTGATCAGGCCTTTGATCGGGTTGTTGGCGAGGTGCGGGTAGGCGACATGACCTTGCGCACCCATCACCTTCAGTCTGCCGTTCAGGCTGCCGCGCCGTCCGATCTTGATCGCCTCGCCGAGCTTCTTGCTATTGGTGGGCTCGCCCACGAGGCAATGGTCCGGGCGCTCGCCCTTCTTCGCCATCCACTCGAGCACCTTTCGCGTGCCGTTGACGGCTGGGCCTTCCTCGTCGCCGGTGATGAGCAGGCTGATCGAGCCGTCGATCTCGCGCCCGCGTGACTTGACGTAGTCGAGCGCCGCCGTGACGAAGCAGGCGATTGCCCCTTTCATATCCGAGGCGCCGCGCCCATAGAGCACGCCGCCCAAGAGGTTGGCCGCGAAGGGCGGGTGACGCCAGAGCTTAGGGTCCCCCGGCGGAACGACGTCGGTATGACCGGCGAAGCAAAGATTCGGCGGCCCTTCACCCACCTTGGCGTAGAGGTTCTCGATCGGCTCGCCGCCGCCGTCGCTGAAGCTCATGCGCTCGCAGACGAAGCGCGCAGGCTTGAGCGCCTGGATCAGCACCTCGATCGCGCCTGCATCGCGCGGTGTGATGCTCTCGCAGCGGATCAAATTCTGTGCGAGCGCGACTGCCTTATCGCCGAGCATGGTCATTGTGTCAGCACCATGACGGCCAACTTGCGCGCTGGCAAGAGCAGCCACGGCTCTGCCAAAACTTCGAGAATGGCGGCGATGGTCGGGTCTGCGTGGAGCGCGCGCACCATCGCCATGAAGGTGAGGACTACCGCACAGCGGCCAAAGGATCGCCGCCGAACCGGTTCGGCCCGGGCGTTCCCTTGAGGATGCCGAGCTCGATGAGGAACCACAGCCCGACGCCCATGGAGACGAGGTTGCAGATCCAGCCGAGCGCGTTGGGGCTGTTCGGTGTGCCGGTAAGGCCGAAGGCCTGCAGCAGGCTCGCGATCAAGACCGGGACCAGGCCGTAAAGCGCCGTCTGGCCCGGCTTGTCGCGGTCTTGGAAGCGCTTAGCGGCCACGGCGTATCCCGGATAGAACAAGCCGATGGTAACGAGCGTCACCAGGATCACGCCAAGGGTCGAGGGCCCGAACACGGCGCCGATGATGAAACCGAGCACGATGCTGATGATGGCGAGGATGACGACACCCGCCCAGTATTTGGCCCGGTTGATGCGCCCATCGAACGACGTGAAGAGATATGTGAAGTCCATCGCGTCCCCTCCCTTTGCAGCCGGGCTTCACCCTGGCCCCCGTCCCTTGTAAGGCCGAAGGGGCGCCTTGCGAAGAGGGATGTAGTCCCCCTTCCATGCCCATGCTGCCGTCGGTGTCTAGGCTAGGCCTGCGTCCGCATGGGGCCGACCGAAGGCATCGGGGCCATAGCGGTTCGGCCCTTGCGTGCCCCTTAGGAGGCCGAGGTCGACCAGCAGCCAGAGGCCGGCGCCGATGACCGCGAAGTTCAGCAACACGAATATGGGGGTCGGATTGTCCGCGTCGGCGATGCCGATTCCCTGAAGCATGCTCGCCAGGTAGGACGGCAGGATGCAGAGTAGAGCAAGCCAGCCTGGCCTACCCCGGTCGTGGAACCGTTTGGCGCACACGGCGTAGGTCGGGAACAGGAGCAAAGTCGCGGTAAGCGCGGCGTACTTTAAGGCGACGTCCGACACGCGGACGAGCTCGATGATCGCCTGCACAAGGACAAAACTGAGGGCCGCGAGGACGAGCATGCCGAGCCAGAACTTCGCCCGTCCGATCCGTCCGTCGAAGGAAAGAAACAGATCGGTAATCGCTTTCATGCGGCGCCCGCGGGGGCTTGCGCTCCATCACCTGGCGCCGCCGCCAACGGATCGGGGCCATAGCGGTTCGGTCCTTGCGGGCCTCTCATCCATCCGAGCGGCGAAAGCAGGAGAATCGCGCATGCGAGACTGCTGCTGGTGAAGACCAAAGTTGCGAGCTCAGCGATCAGGCCCACGTACCGAACGAGCACGACGATGATCAATAGGGCAATGGCCGCCGGCCACCCAGGCCAACCAAGGTCATGCGAGCGTTTGGTGGCAAGCGCGATTACCACCCACATCCAAAACGCGGGGAGTATGAGCACGAAGGTCGGAAAGCCGTCGTGACCCGTGATCTCATTGTAGGGCAGGCCCACGGCTAGAGTGAGCGCGTGCATCAAGACGAAGCTTGCGAGGAGGGCGATGGCGAACGTCCCGCGGGGGAGACGCCCATTTGGTGACACGGCCAGCCACCACAGCCTTGGGGCGAGCCGGGCGGCCGTCGAGGGCTTGCTCATGCTCGGGTCGGCCGAGATAGTCTGAGCTTGTTCAGGCTTGGCGCCGATGACCTGCTGCGCTGCTTGCTCGACAGTTCGCACCTCGGGCTGCGGCGCCGGCCGGGCGTTAATTTTGGGTGTGATTTCCGGCTTGGGTTCCGGCTTAGCCGCTTGCTTGGGATTGGTTTCAGACTCGCGCGTCGCATCCGTTGAAGGTTGAGCCCTGAGCAGCCGGTCCATGGCCTTGATGAGGCGGTCCATATGCGGGTGGAAGTCGCGTCCGCTATCGACTGGAGCCGCCTGGCGGAAGGCGAGGCCGCGCAGCCCCTCGGGCAAAGAGGTTGGGGTCGGAAGCTCGGCGTTGTCGATCAGGACGGGGATGACGGGAATTTTCTTCGCGAGCGCCGCCTCGACCTCGATGCGGACCCAATCGTTCTCCTCATTGATCCTGAAACCCCCTTTGTGATCGGGCGCGGCCCAATGACGCCCGACAATAGCGAGCAGCACGTCGCAGCGCTCGAGCGTGTCTTGGATATGCTCGCGGAAATCGAGCCCGAACGGGATCGAGTCGATGTCCATGAACACTTGATCGGAGCCGTAATGTCCGACCAGGCGGTCGAAGATGCGCCCTGCGATCGCGCCCGTGTCGTCCCGGC
>JBLMXO010000228.1:0-5631 GCA_050257815.1 Actinomycetota bacterium | reverse complement strand
AAATTAAGGGCGCAACGCGCCCGCTCGATCCTTGCTACGGACCGTTGTTCTTTATCTGTTTATTTCGAGTTATTACGCGATGTCTTGCGCCGTGGTGTCACGTGCGGCGCTCGGTCGCTTCGCGCTAAGCGATATTTTAAGGGGTGACGGCGCGGGCCTGTTGGGCAATGACCGCATCGTTCTGGTCGTCGGGACCACCAAAGCCCGAATCGCGGCCGTAAATGTCTGGCCGGAACTCGGCGACGCCGTTGCCGGTAGCAAAGGCGGTGATATAGACGAAATGGACCGGGACGGGCCGCGCAAGCTTCACATCGAGCTTCTGAGCGCTGTCGACTTGCTCCTGCACCTTCTCCAGCGTCCATCCTTTCTTCTCGCTGAGCAGCCAAGCGACGAGATCAAGCACCTTCTCGACGCGGACGCAGCCCGATGAGAAGGCACGCGCGCTTTGGCTGAACAGCTGCTTGAGCGGCGTGTCGTGCATGTAGACGCTGTATTTGTTGGGCATATTGATGCGCACGACGCCGAGTGCGTTGAACGTCCCCGGATCCTGGCGAAACTTGTAGCTCACCACCTCGGGCGAGTTCCAATCGACCGTAGTTGGATCGAGCGGCGGCGATTTCCAGTCAGTCATCACCGAGAAATGCTCCTCAGCGAAATAGCTGGGATCCTTCCTGAGTTTGGGGATCAGGTCCTGCTGGGCAACGGTGTCCGGAACCGACCAGGTCGGGAAGAAATTGATCTCGACGATCTTGGCCGAGACTTGCGGCGTGGCGCGCGCCGGCTTGCCGGTGATGACGTTGCTCTGCAGCGCGAGATTGCCCTTATCGACGGCCTGGGCGACGAAAGCGGGCACGTTCACGAGCACATAGCGCGGCGCCTTGTTGATGCTCATCAGGCCCTGAATGCGGGCAAGATTGCTTTCCAATTGCCGCAATCGCTCGTCCGCTGAAATGCCGAGCGTGGCGACGGTGCGCGAATCGACGAAGCCCGAGACACGAAGGCCGTTCCGCACCTGGAAGCGCGCGAGGCCCGCAAGGAACTCATCGTCGAACACGGGACTGACGCTCGAGCCCGCGGGCAAGTCGCCCTCGATGATGAGCCGGCGCCTGATGTTGGCGATGGCTTGATCCGTATCGCCGGGTCTCAGCGTGACCTTTTCGGTGATGACCGGCCAGCCGCCCGACTGCACGATTCCCTGGTAACGCTGGATCGCCGCTTGCAGCGCGGCAACGCTAGCCTCGCTGACGAACGGGACGTTGATCTCATAGTCGGCGCTGTAGCGTTGATAGAGCTCGGTCCTCACTTCTTCACGCCGCGCCCTCTCTTCGGGACTCACCACGCCGCTGTCGGTGAAGGTACGAAACAGGTTGAGCGAATCAGCATGGCTCGGTCCGAGGGGAGCGAGTGCGGTGCCGACAATGCCGGCAGACATGATCATGGCCCTGCGCAAGGACCGTCTGTTCTTGCGTACTCTAAGCGTCATGAGGCAGGTGTTCGATCCCTCACCCGTTTAGGCTCTTCCGCGCCGGGCTTCTGATCAGGTCACAATTCGATGTCACAAAGATGGACGGGCAACAGGATTTTCCCGCGCGGAATTGTCACAAGCGAACTGACTTTCCCCGGATTCGATCGAGCTTGAGGCGGCATGCTACAGGCCTGCCAGCACGATTGAAAGGCTTGAGCAGCCGAACGTTCGAATTCGCCAAGACTGCTCGCAAAGATTGCAGCGCATTGGGTCCCGCGCCTAATAGACCATGCGTCCGGCCCGCACCTTCTCGGCCGGAGCTGCGAAGAGGGCGCTGATCGTCTGACCGCTCCGCCCAACCACCACCACGCCGTCGCCGGGCTCGACGCGAAGACTCTTCTCAGGCGTGGTGATGGCATCGCCGTCGCGCCGGTTGAGCTGCACCACGAAGAAGGCGCCACGCGCCCTTGTCTCGATCTCCTCGATGGTCAGACCCGTGAGCGCGCCCTTCTCAGGCACCACGACAACTTCAATCGCGAGCCCGAGATTGCGTAAGGTCCGCTCCAATTCGCGCATCCGCTCCGATTCACGCAACAAACGCGACGTCTCGGGAAAGAGAATGATCTCGGCGATGCGCTCCGCACCAATATGCGTCGGCAGCACAACCTTGTTGGCGCCGGCATGAATGAGCTTGCGCTCCGTCGAGACGGCGTCGCCTCTGGCGATGATCTCGATGGACCGGTTCAGGTTCCGCGCGCTCAATGTGATGAATACATTCGCCGCGTCGTCGGGTAGCACGGTAGCGAGGATGCGCGCCCGATCGATGCCGGCATCCACGAGCGCCGCTTCGCTGGTGGCATCGGCCTGCAGGCAAAGATACCCGGCGGCACGCGCCTCGGCGCCCGCCGGTCGTTCTGCTCCAGGATGACGAAGGGAGTGCCCCCATCTCTCAGCGCCTTGGCGAGCGCCACGCCGATCCGGCCATAGCCGCACACGATCACGTGGCCGGTGAGCTTATCGACTTCGGTGTGCACGCGTCTGACGCCCAGGATTTGTTGCAGCGGACTCAAGGTGAAGAACTGCACCAGCGCGCCGGTAAAGAAGATGACGCCAGTACAGCCGAACACCATGGTCGACATGGTGAGCGCATGCAGAAAGGGCGTGTCGATCGGATGGACTTCGCCATAGCCGACCGTGAACATTGTCAGCGTCACCATGTAGAGCGAGTCCTGAAAGCTCCATCCGCCTCCATGTAGCCCGCTGTCGCCACCACGACGACGACAAGCAGGAACAGAGTGATGCGAACGAGGTTGCGCGACGGAGAAAGGAGGAGATTGTCCATCGCGGTAGATCGGCCGCCTGCCCTGACTCCCGTGTGAGCGCATCGGAGAATCGCAAGAAGCAGGCCGCGGCGAAAAGCGCAGATTGCGGTTGGCAGCGAGTCGCGGCTGCCTAAGCTTTGGGCACCCGCCGAAATCAGCCTCTCAGATGTTCAAGCAGGCGATCGATGAGCGGCGCCTGTCCCGGCAGGATCTTCTTCCGCGCCTCATCGGGGGTGAACCATTCGGCGCGGTCGACCTCGGGGAAGGATTGCATTGTCCCGCTCTTTGGCGGCCATTCCATCTCGAACTGATTGGATTTGAGCGCGGCATCGAAATCGCCTTCGAGCGCGAATGCGGTGATGATCTTGCGGCTTGGCTGCCTCAGCTCGCCCAGCGAGATGAAGTCTCCCGAGGGTGGCGGCGCCCCAAGCTCCTCCTCGAATTCGCGGCGAGCGACGGCAAGAGGATCTTCGCCTTCCTCGTATTCGCCCTTGGGGATCGACCAGGCGCCGAGGTCCTTCTTGGCCCAGAACGGGCCGCCGGGGTGGACAAGCAGCACCTCCAGGCTGGGCCCCTGCCCTCGATACAACAAGATGCCGGCGCTTAGCTTTCTCATCGTTCTCACGCCGGCAAGCGCATCGACTTAAGAGCCGAATTGCTGGCTCGGCGTCGAGCGCAAGATCGCCAGCTCCTCTTCGGTCATCTCCACCGGCACGTCGGCAAATAGCGGCGTGCTGAGATAGCGCTCGCCGGTGTCGGGCAGCATGCACAGGATGTTCGCGCCGCGCGGCGCCTCGGCGGCGATCTGCAAGGCGCCGGCGAACGTGGCGCCCGCCGTGATGCCGACGAAAATGCCTTCCTTCCGGGCCAGCTCTTTGCTGTAGCGCAACGCGTCGGAGCCTTTGATCGCGATGATGCGGTTGATCGCGCCCGTTCCCACGGCATCTTCCGTGAGCTTCGGAATGAAGTCCGGCGTCCAGCCTTGCATGGGATGCGGCTTGAAGGCTGGATGGGCTGCTGCCGGAGAGCCGTCCACATTGCGCGCCTGCTCGATGCCGCTGCCGAGGAGCTGCGCATCTTCCGGCTCACAGACGATGACCTTCGTGTCGGGCATCTCCTTCGCCAGCACCCGCGACACGCCCTTGAGCGTGCCGCCCGTCCCGTATCCCGTCACCCAGTAATCGAGCTTGTCGCCGGCGAAATCCTCGATGATCTCGCGCGCCGTGGTGCGCGAGTGAATATCGGGATTGGCCTCGTTCTCGAACTGGCGGGTCAGGAACCAGCCATGCGTCTTGGCGAGTTCGACCGCCTTTACCACCATGCCGAAGGCCCGTCCGGCCGGAGGCGTCAGCACCACTTTGGCGCCGAGAAAGCGCATGAGCTTGCGCCGCTCCACGCTGAACTGCTCGGCCATGGTCACGACCAGCGGATAGCCCTTGGCCGCGCACACCATGGCGAGACCGATGCCGGTATTGCCGCTCGTTGCCTCGATCACGGTTTGGCCGGGCTTCAATTGCCCCGACTGCTCCCCGGCCTCGATCACGCCTAGCGCCAAGCGGTCCTTGACCGAGCCCAAGGGGTTGAACGCCTCGATCTTGACGAACAGGTTGACGCCTTGCGGTGCCAAGCGGTTGATCCTCACGACGGGCGTGTGACCGATAGTGCCCAGAATGCTGCCGAACTTTGCCATCTTCTTCCTCGAGAATGACGTGTGGGTGCCTGACCCCACAAGCTTAGACGGAATTAAGGCACCATGTGCAAATTGCCCGACTGACAAAGTCGAGATCCATGCCTTAAGGGTTGGGCTCTCGAGGGAAAGCGCGCTTCGCCAAAGAGGGGGAAATGGGGCGAGTACGGCTGGGGCACATCCTGACCGGTTGTCTTATTGCTACGACGCCATGGCTCCACGCTTGCATGGGGCAAGCGCCGAGCGGCCAGGGTACGATCGCACAGACCTCCACGAAGCCCGCTAAGGCTGATGAGCGCACCTGTCTCGTCCGCGCCATGTATTTCGAGTCGAACCGCTCGAGCCGCGACGGCCTCATAGCGGTCGGCACTGTGGTGATGAATCGCGTCGCCTCGCCCCGCTTCCCCAACACCGTTTGCGGCGTGGTCGGGCAACCGGGCCAATTTGCTTATGGCGTCCTGACCAATCCGCTCAATCCGCGAGAGCTTCCGCTCGTCGAGCGCACCGCCGATGCCATTCTTGCCGGCGAGCGCTACAAGCCGATCGGTGATGCGATGTGGTTCCACGTCGCGAGCCTCCAGATTCCCTACCGCGTCGAATACATGGCGGTCGCCGGCGGCAATGCCTTCTATCGCAGGACCGGGCGGCGCTATCCTGGCATCCGCATCGAGCAAACTGCCGCCAACAGCGCCGCGGCGCCTACCCCAGTGAGCGTCAGTCAAGCTGCCCTCGCCGGAGCGCCGCAAGAGGGTGTGATCCAGCGCTTCTTCGGCAGCGCCCAAGCGGCCCCAGCTCGATCGCAGAATTGCGATGCGGCGAGATCGGGCCTCGGCGCGGTCTCGCTTGCCTGCGAGGACGAAGCCTCGGGGCGCTAGCTCAACGCTAGACGCAAAAAAGCCGCCGGGGATTTCTCCCAGGCGGCTTTTGTCATCCAACTCGTAGAAGAGGGGACGCAGGATTTCTCCCGCGTTCTCGATGAGGGCTCTGGCAGCCCTTCGTCGCACCTAAGCAGCGCAAGGCAATAATGGTGCAACGTTCAAAGACGCCCGTCCTTGGTAAGCCTGGCGACGACCTACTCTCCCGCGTCTTAAGACGCAGTACCATCGGCGCTGGAGCTTTTCACGGCCGAGTTCGGGATGGGATCGGGTGTTCACGCT
>JBLMXO010000227.1:0-7496 GCA_050257815.1 Actinomycetota bacterium | reverse complement strand
TGCTCTTCAAAGGCGCGATAGTCACTTGCCGTCGTCCAAGTCCGCGCCCAAAGCCTTGGGCGCCCGGTGCCTGAAAGATGGGCGAAGTGGAATGCGTTGGCAAGTCCCATCTGGGCCCTCCCGATCACAAACTCTATCCGAATCTAAACCTTAGCTGAACGGGGGCCTCAGCCTCGGTTCAGCCCGAAACCTCTAAAGCAGGCATCACGAAGGCGCCCGAGGCGCCGAGCTGCCGAGCTGCCGAGCTCTGGAGGTTCGAGATGTGGAAGATCGTCGTGGTCCTGATGCTGACGCTGATCGTCATGCTCGCCGCGCGCCTCGTCTACAAGGCGCCGACGATGCAGATGCATTTCGGGGAGAGCGGGATTGAGCGCATCGCCGAAGCCGACGCTCCGCGCATCCCGCCGCTGATGTATGCCGGCGTGCGCGGCTAGGGCCAGTTCACCACAGGCGGCATGGAGGAGAGGATCGCCTCGACATTGCCGCCGGTCTTGAGCCCGAAGATGGTGCCGCGGTCATAGAGCAGATTGAACTCGACATAGCGGCCGCGGCGGATGAGCTGCTCCTCGCGGTCGCCCTCGGTCCATGGCGTGCTCATGTTGCGGCGGACGATCTTGGGATAAACATCGAGGAAGGCGCGGCCGACCTTCTCGGTGAAGCGGAAGTCGGCCTCCCAATCGCCTGAGTTGAGATAGTCGTAGAAGATGCCGCCGATGCCGCGCATCTCGCCTCTGTGCGGCAGATAAAAGTACTCGTCGCACCAATCCTTGAAGCGCTTGTAGTCGGCCGACGGCTCGCCGTCGCAAGCGCTTTTCATCGCGACGTGGAAGTCGCGTGAATCCTGGTCCTCTTGGGCGCGGCGGCGCATCAAGACAGGGGTGAGGTCGCCGCCGCCGCCGAACCAGCCTTTCGCCGTCACCACCATGCGCGTGTTCATATGCGCGGTCGGCGCATGCGGGTTCGTTGGGTGGGCGATGAAGGAGATGCCGCTCGCCCAGAAGCGAGGATCCTTGTCGGCGCCGGGAATCTGCTTGGCGAATTCCGGCGCGAAGGTGCCGTAGACGGTCGAGGCGTGACAGCCGACCTTCTCGAACACGCGGCCATGCATGAGCGCCATCACGCCGCCGCCACCATCGGCGCCGCTATGGTCCTTGCGTGTCCACGAAGACATCTCGAAGCGGCCGGCAGGCTTCCCGTCGCAGCCGGGCAAGCTCTCAGCTTCGTCTTCTATCGCCTCGAGGCTCGCGCAAACGAGCCGCTGGAGCTCGGTGAACCAGGCGCGCGCGCGGTCTTTCCTCGCTTCGGAGAAGGTCTCGGAGACGCCGATCTCTTTGGTCTTCTGGTCCATGACTGCCATAGGTTGCAGGTTAGCCTACGGCCCCCAGGTTTTTCAGCCAATTCTTCAGAATGGCTTGACGAGGGCATCAAGCCTTGATGCGGATCAAGGGCTATAGGCTCGCGAAATGCTTCCTCTGTGCACGCGTTTTACCGAAATGTCTTGTGCGCCAATTTGCCTAGGACGTGGCGCTGGACAAGTTCCCGTCTGAATGTAAGAAACCACATCCAAAAATGCCTGCCGGCGCACGAGCCAAGCCGGCATGGGGAGGCAACAGCTCGAAGGCGAGGATTTGAAAAACGGCCGCGGCGCTGGGGGCGGCGTTATTGCCTCCGGTCATGCCACGGTCGCACAAGTCGTTCTGGCTATTTGCGCAAGGAGCCTTGGCACTGTGGCAGCTCAAGAGACCTCCCTCGATCATCCTCACGATCCGGGCGAAGAGCCTTCGCGGCGGGATGTCATTCTGATCGCCGCGAGCGGCTTTGCCGCGATCGGTGCCGCGGCGGCACTGTGGCCTCTGCTCGATCAGATGAACCCGGACGAGTCGGCTTTGTCGCTCGCCTCGACCGAGGTCGACATTTCCCATGTCGACACCGGCCAGGCCATCACCGTCATGTGGCGTGGCAAGCCGATCTTCATCCGCCACCGCACCGAGGACGAGATCAATAAGGCGAAGGACGTCAAGGTCGACGATCTCCGCGATCCGCTCGCGCGTAACGCCAATCTCCCCGAGAATTCGCCGGCGACCGATGCGAACCGCGCCGCCAAAGAGCGCGAGCCCTGGCTCGTGATGATCGGCATCTGCACCCATCTCGGCTGCATCCCGAAAGGCCAGGCGGTCGGCGATTACAAGGGCGAGTTCGGCGGCTGGTTCTGTCCCTGCCACGGCTCGCAATATGATACCGCCGGGCGCATTCGCCTTGGGCCAGCCCCGCAAAACATGGCGATCCCGCCTTACGCCTTCACCACCGACACCAAGATCAAAATCGGGTAGAGCCGGCCATGGCGCACGAATCAACCTATAAGCCGAACACCGGCATCGAACGCTGGCTCGATTCGAGGCTCCCCGTCGTGCGCATCATGCACGACCAGTTCATGGTGTTCCCCACACCGCGGAATCTGAACTACTGGTGGACCTTCGGCGGCATCCTCACTTTCATGCTGCTGGCGCAGATGGCGACCGGCATTGTGCTCGCGATGCATTACGTACCGACGCCGGAGGGCGCCTTCGACTCGGTCGAGAAGATCATGCGCGACGTGAACTGGGGCTGGTTCCTCCGCTACGCGCACGCGGTCGGCGCCTCGATGTTCTTCCTCGCCGTCTATATCCACCTGCTGCGCGGCATGTATTACGGCTCGTACAAGGCGCCGCGCGAGGTTCTGTGGATCATCGGCGTGTTGATCCTCTTCGCGATGATCGCGACTGCCTTCATGGGCTATTCGCTTGTTTGGGGGCAGATGAGCTTCTGGGCGGTAACGGTGATCACCAACCTGTTCTCGTCGCTCGACATGGTGATCCCTGGTCTCGGCACGAACCTCGTGCAGTGGGTCTGGGGCGGCTTCTCGGTTGGCGGCCCGACGCTCAACCGGCTTTACGCGCTGCATTACCTTTTGCCCTTTGTCATTCTCGGTCTCGTGATGCTGCATGTCTGGGCGTTGCACGTGCCCGGCAACAACAACCCGACCGGGATCGACGTCAAGTCGCCGAAGGAAACGGTGCCGTTTCACCCCTACTACACGATCAAGGACGGCTTCGCGCTCGTGCTCTTCGTGCTCCTATTCGCCGCGGTCGTGTTCTACGCGCCGAACTGGCTTGGCCATCCCGACAACTATATTCCAGCCAACCCGCTGCAGACGCCGCCGCACATCGTGCCGGAGTGGTACTTCCTGCCGTTCTACGCGATCCTGCGCGCCATCCCGAACAAGCTACTCGGCGTCATCGCGCTCGCATCGTCGATCGCGATTCTGTTCTTCATCCCCTGGCTCGACACCTCGAAGGTGCGCTCGGTGAACTACCGCCCGATCTACAAATGGTTCTTCTGGGCGTTCGTGATCACTGCGATCGCGCTCGGCTATCTCGGCTCGCAGCCGCCCGAGGGCTGGTATCTCATCTTTGGACGCATCCTCACCGCTTATTATTTCGCGTTCTTCCTCATCATCATGCCCGTCGTCGGGTTGATCGAGACGCCGAGGCGACTCCCCGGCAGCATCACCGAGGCGGTGCTCGGGCCTGAGACGAAAAAAACCGCGCCGCCTCCGCCGCCGTCTCCGATCTCAATGCCTAAGGCCGAGGAGGTGGTGTGATGAAGTCTTCCTCGCTGCTCCGCACGGTGTCGTGCTTGCTTGTGCTTGCGCTTCCCGTGGCGGCCTTCGCCAAGGAGCAGGCTGCGTCGGAGGCCCCCAACGAGGCTCCGGAGATCGCCCATCAGAGCTGGAGCTTCAGCGGACCGTTCGGCACCTACGACAACGCCCAGCTCCAGCGCGGCTTCCAGGTCTACAAGGAAATCTGTTCGAGCTGCCATTCGATGCGGCTCCTGTCCTATCGCAATCTCGGCGAGCCGGGGGGACCTGAATTCTCCCCCAAGGCGGTCACCGCGCTGGCCAGTCAGGTCCAGGTTACCGATGGACCGAACGACAAGGGCGAGATGTTCCAGCGTCCCGGGCGGCCGTCGGACCATTTCCGCTCGCCCTTCGCCAACGATCAGCTCGCTCGCATCGCCAATAACGGTGCACTTCCACCCGATCTCTCGGTCATGGCCAAGGCGCGGGAAGGTGGTCCCGACTATATCTATGCGCTTCTGACCGGGTTCGCCGATCCGCCCGCCGGCTTCCAGGTCGCGCAGGGAATGCACTACAACAAGGCCTTCCCCGGTCATCAGATCGCCATGCCGCCGCCGCTCAGCGACGGCGTCGTCTCCTATACGGACGGCACGCCGAAGTCGCTCGACAATTATGCGCGCG
The DNA here is from genome assembly GCA_050257815.1 of Actinomycetota bacterium. Lineage (GTDB taxonomy): Bacteria > Pseudomonadota > Alphaproteobacteria > Rhizobiales > Methyloligellaceae > Methyloceanibacter. Next base: position 3,199 of record JBLMXO010000227.1, on the reverse strand, counting down.
ACGTCTCTGCCTTCTTGATGTGGGCGGCCGAGCCCAAGCTCGAGGAGCGGCATCAGGTGGGCGCGCGCGTGCTGCTGTTCCTCGCCGTCTTTGCCGCGATTATGTATCTCGCCAAGCGCACAGTCTGGGCCAGACTGCATCGCCACGACGACGCACCGCATACGGCGTGAAAACGAGACTTAATTCTGGCTTTCGCTGGAATGACGGCGTGTGGCATGGTGCACGGCCAAAGGAAGGGTCATCCGATGGCGCGTGTGCTGCTCGCTCTCTTCGTTGCTCTTATCGCTCTGCCAGCGCTCGCTGCCGACGAAGCTGAGGGCTATCCGGCGCCGAAAGAGATGGTGCTGCTCACCGTCGGCGGCTTGATCGGCAACACCAATCGCGGGCCCCTCGATCCGAAGAAGGACAGCCTACTCGCGACGCAGAAGGCATCGTTCAAGAGTGCCTTCGCCTTCGACCGGCCGACGCTCCTTTCGCTCGAACAAGGCACGGTGACGGCGCAGCCGCCCGAGTGCGACGCGCCGGCCACGTTCAAGGGCCCGCTCCTTCGCGAGGTGCTTGGCCGTGTCGAAGCGGCCAAGGTCAAGATCAGCTTCACTGCGGTTGACGGCTATACCGGCTGGCTTTCGCCAGAGGACATCGATTCGTCGGATTGGATCATCGCGCTCGAAGTCAACGGCCAACCCCTTGGCATCGGCCAGCAGGGGCCGCTCTGGCTGATCAACACGCGTTCGCCCGACTTCAAGCCGACCGACGAGCATGAAGGTCATTGGGTCTGGGCGTTGTTCTATATCCATGTCGGTGATGACTGAGCGCGTTCCATGACGAGCGTCGGGCGCTGGCGCGTCAGCAATACAGGGCCACGAAAGGGGGAGGAATGACCAAAGCGGTGCTCGGCATCATCGGCGGATCGGGGCTGTACGATTTGCCCGGCCTGCAAAATGTCCACGAGGAGCGGATCAAGAGCCCCTGGGGTGAGCCGTCTGCGCCGCTTAGAGTCGGCGACATCGCAGGCCTCCCTATCGCGTTCATGTCGCGCCACGACAAGGGCCACCGCCTGTCGCCGACCGACATCAACTATCGCGCCAATATCGATGTGATGAAGCGGGCAGGGGTCACCGACCTCGTCTCGCTCTCGGCGTGTGGCTCGTTCAAGGAGGAGTTGCCGCCAGGCACCTTCGTCCTCATCGATCAGTTCGTCGACCGCACCTATCACCGCGCCAACTCCTTCTTCGGCAAAGGCTGCGTGGCGCATGTGTCCATGGCGCATCCGGTGTCCCCGCGCTTACGCATTCATCTGGCCGAAGCAGCCCTGGCGGAAGGGATCAATGTCGTCCGCGATGGGACCTATGTCTGCATCGAGGGCCCGCAATTCTCCACGCTTGCCGAGAGCCTGACTTATAAGGGCTTGGGCTATTCGGTGATCGGCATGACCAATCTCCCCGAAGCCAAGCTCGCGCGCGAAGCCGAGATCTGTTACGCGACCGTGGCCATGGTCACGGATTTCGATTGCTGGCACCCCGACCATGATGCCGTCACTGTCACCGACATCATCAAGGTGCTAATGGCGAATGCCGAGAGAGCCCAGCGGCTGGTGGCCCGGCTCGCACGCGACTTTCCGCGCGAACACGAAGCTTGTCCGATCGGCTCAGACCGCGCACTCGACACGGCGATCATAACCTCCCCCGAGGCGCGCGATTCCGAGCTGATCAAGAAGCTCGACGCCGTCGCGGGACGCGTGCTGAACCGCACGTTGATGTAGCGCTTAGGCCGGCGGGAGCGGCACCGGCGCCGTGCAATCGCCGCAGAGCGTCGTCGCCCAGACATAATAGGCGACAGCGGCGAGCGTTATGGCAGCGATTGCCACGATGGCCGCGACTCGACGCACGCGCTGCTTGCGCGCTCGCTCAGCCTTGGTAATCCGATCAGCTTCCGCCGCGAAGCTCTTGTCTATGACATTCATGAGAACGCCTCCTCGCGTCCAGATGTCCCGCAACTATACGCGCGAAAGCCCATGGCGTCTCTTCGGGCGCGCTTCGTCGCATGGTCATGACTGCACAAGAATGTGTCAGGCCGGGGGAGGGATGGGCACGCCGAGCGCACCAAGGAGACTGTTAATGAGCGAGACGACGTTGCCGACGACGCCGGCGATCAGCGCGAACAACAAGGCGTAAAGGATGGCCGCGATGATGATCGCCGGAATTGCCGCAAGCGACCATTTGATGAGGATCGCCACCATCCGGAGGAACGGGACGTCGATGTTGCGGATGGTCACGAGATTAGAGCCGTCTTCCATTTAGCGTGCCCCCTTCGATTTCGCGGGGCCAGCGACTAGCCAGCCGCGCTGCGTTCGACTATAGGCTCAACGGCCGATGGCTTCGCGCCCGCTGGTGAGCCCCACAATTTCGCGGAGATCCTGCATGAATCTGACTGCCGATATCGATCTCAAGGACCTCGTGCGCACAATACCCGACTACCCCAAGCCGGGCATCATGTTCCGTGACATCACGACGCTGCTCGGTCATGCCAACGGCTTCCGTGCCGCTGTCGAGCAGCTGGTGCAGCCCTTCGTCAATCGGCGGGTGCAAGCCGTCGCCGGCATCGAGGCGCGCGGCTTCATCCTTGGTGGCGCTGTCGCTGATCGGCTGCGTTGTGGCTTCGTGCCCATCCGCAAGAAGGGCAAGCTGCCGGCCAAGGCCATCGGCCAGGATTACGAGCTCGAATACGGGATCGACGTGATCGAGATCCATGAGGACGCGATCAAGGCTGGCGAGCCCGTGCTCCTGGTCGATGATCTGATTGCGACCGGCGGCACGGCGGAGGCCGCGGTCAAGCTGCTGCGCAAACTCAACGCCGACGTGGTCGGCGCTGCTTTCGTCATCGATCTGCCGGATCTCGGCGGCGCCTCGCGCCTCGCCAAGCTTGGCGTGCCGAGCCATTCGCTCATCGCCTTCGAGGGGGACTGATCTCCTGCGATGAAGGTCAACGGCAAGCCTTACCGTACCATCTGGCTCAATGAGGACGGCAGGACGGTCGAGATCATCGACCAGACTAAGCTGCCGCATCGCTTCGAGACCCTCACCCTCAGCACGCTCGACGATGCCGCGCAGGCAATCAAATCGATGCAGGTGAGGGGCGCTCCTCTCATCGGAGCGACTGCGGCTTACGGAGTCGCGCTTGCGCTCCGCGCCAACGCCTC
>JBLMXO010000226.1:0-2618 GCA_050257815.1 Actinomycetota bacterium | reverse complement strand
TGGCGGTCGCCGCGCTTCCCGAGGAGTTCCCAGTGGCGTTTACCTTCTTTCTCGGGGTTGGCGTCTACCGTCTCGCGCAGCGCCAAGCGCTCGTACGCCGCGCCGTGGTGGTCGAGAATATTGGCCGTGTCACCTGCATCTGTTCAGACAAGACCGGCACCATCACCGAAGGCAAGCTAACGCTCGCGCATATCCTTCCCGCGGCCGGTATCGTTGAGCCCGAGCTGCGGCGAGTTGCGGCGCTTGCATCCCGATCCGGAAGTGGGGATCCGCTTGACGCCGCGGTTCTGGAAGGCGGGACAAGTGCTGGGCCGCGCCCGCTTGCGACCTTCCCCTTCACCGAGGACAGGCGGCGGGAGACAAGTATTCTACCCGATGGCGAGGGTGGCTTTCTCGCGGCGACCAAAGGTGCGCCCGAAACGATCTTCGATGTGAGCGCACTTCCTGCCGACGAGAGGATCGCATGGCTCGCCAAGACCGAGGAGCTAGGAGCGACGGGACACAAGGTACTCGCCTGCGCGAGCAAAGTGCTTCGCGACTGGTCGGGCGGCGAACCCGACCGCGGCTTTCAGTTCCTCGGGCTGTTGGCTTTCGAAGATCCTGTGCGTGCTGGCGTGCGGGAGGCGGTCTCCAAAGCACAAGGCGCCGGCATCAGGGTCGTCATGGTGACCGGTGATCATGTGACTACGGCAGCCGCCATCGCTCGCGAAATCGGGCTCGGCAGAGCGACCCCTCGAGTCATAGAAGGATCGCAATTGAAGGTCATGGGCGCAAACGAACTCAAAGAGTTCGACGTGGTGGCTCGTGCCATCCCTGCCCAGAAGCTCGATCTTGTGCGGATGCTACGCTCCTCAGGAGAGATCGTCGCGGTAACCGGCGATGGGGTGAATGACGTTCCGGCGCTTCAAGGCTCTGATGTTGGTATTGCCATGGGAGAGAGGGGCACGCGCAGTGCGCGCGAGATCGCTTCGATCGTGCTTTTGGATGACAATTTCCGCACCATTGTCCGTGCCATCGCCGAAGGGCGCCAGCTCTTCCGCAATCTCAAACTAAGCTTCGCCTACCTTCTGATGGTGCACGTGCCGCTCGTCGCCACCGCTGCGCTCATTCCCTTCGCCGGCTTTACGCTTCTTTATCTACCGATGCATGTGGTCTGGCTCGAGGTCATCATCCATCCGACCGCGCTACTAGTTTTTCAAGAGCTTCCTTCATCAGAGAAGCTTGAGTCGGTGCAGCGTAATCGGAGGCTGCGTTTTTTCGATTGGCGAGAATGGACGCTGATCGCCCTAATCGGCACTCTCGTTACAGCGCTGATTGTCGTGGGCTATGTGCGCAGCCTCGGCAGCGCTAGCGATGTCGAACACGCGCGCAGCATGGCTTTGGTCGCGCTCGTTGTCGCCAGCGCCACGATGACGGCGGGACTGACACGGCTGAGGTCACACAGTTCCCAAATTGCCGTCTTAGCAACTGTCGGCTCGGCGCTTGTCCTCGAGCAAGTTCCGGCACTGGCGAGACTTCTGCATCTCAGTCCGCTCCATGGCGATGATTGGTTGATCGCCGGACTTGGAGGATTGGTTGTGGGGTCACTTGCGGCCTTGCTGCCAGGCCTCAGCAGCAAGGCGAGCCAGAAAGCTGCCTAGTCGGCTATGGGTCAGTAGGCGACATCATCTAAGTACCGACCTGGGGGGCCTGAAAGCCTAAACGCGGTGAGATGACGATGCTCTCGTCTGCGCTTCCCGCAGCCACACCGAACTTTTGCGAGACATGCAACGTTTAGGGAAGATGATCCCTTACCTGTTCGCCGCCCTCTACATTGGAGCCGTTTTGGTCCTCGCAGTCTGGGGTTCTGAGGTTGACGATTGACCGCGAGTATCTTCGGGTGCCGGACCAATCGGTCACGACAATGTGCTCATCCTTCCCGTCTGCAACTTTCTGCCCCGCTGCACGTTGAACGATCAGCAATTTAGTGAAGAGGATAAGAGTCATGCTTGGTTGGGCTTTGACTTTTCTTGTGATAGCGCTGATCGCGGCCGCACTTGGCTTCGGCGGTGTTGCTGGCGCCGCAGCCGGCGTCGCGAAGATCATCTTTTTTGTGTTTCTGGTGCTTCTGCTTATCTCACTAGTGATGCATTTTTCGCGAGGCACCGTGCCGTAGGCACGACGGTCTCTGAAGATTAAAATGCTGTGGCTGCATTTGATCTCGCCCCATCGCCCGGAGCCGACCACTCAGCCCGGGCTTTCGCCTCCGATAAAGCTCACCCCGATGACAACGGCCTGGCGCGACGCCTTTGCGCTCTCGATGATCGCGTGGCAGTCGGCTAGCGAGCGCAGCGTGTGCACATGGGCTTGATCGGCGCCGAGGACTTCGAGGCGAACAGGTTCGGCCCCTGTAGCCATGAGCAGGGGGTCATAAGGAATTGCTTCGCCCTCGATGAGGACTTGGTGGCCGGCCAAGTCGAGTTCACGGGCAGTGCGGCCGAAGTGCGCTTCGACGTTATTCTTCGCGTAGAAGCCCTCGTCCTTCAATGGCACATATTCAAAAGGAATTGTGCCGGCGAGGTAGTCCTTCGAAAGATTGGGCCGATCGCAAGGCAAAGCTTCGTCGCTGCTCAACATCA
>JBLMXO010000225.1:0-6774 GCA_050257815.1 Actinomycetota bacterium | reverse complement strand
AGCGTGAAGACCTCGCTCGTCATCCGCGCCTCGAAGCACGCGGCTGGCGTGCCGCTCGAGCTTGTGGGCGAAGGCGCGCCCGCGCCGATGCGTGCCCGGAGCTGATCGGCGCGTTTGCTGTTAGGCGAGTCCCATGAGTGTCTCCAACCCTGTCCTTGTCGAGGTCATCAGAGGCCCGCTCGTCGAGAGCCAGCATCGCGGCGCTGTCGCCGTCGCTGATGCGAGCGGTCGACTCCTGCTTGCGCTCGGCGATGTGGAGCGTCCCATCTATCCGCGCTCTGCGGTCAAAGCAATGCAAGCGCTGCCGCTGATCGAAAGCGGAGCCGCTGACGCATTCGCTCTCAATGAAGACGAGCTTGCGGTCGCTTGCGCCTCTCACAGCGGTGACAGCATTCATATCGAGGCGGTGCGCAGCCTGCTTGCCAAGGCCGGACTCGACGAGGACTATCTTGCTTGCGGCGCGCATTGGCCGATCAGCGAGGATACGACGCGCGAGTTGCTGCGCTCCGGACAACGGCCGCGCGCGATCCATAATAACTGCTCCGGCAAGCATGCCGGGATGCTTGCCACGGCGGTGCATCTCGGGCTCGATCCGAAAGGTTACGAGCGCGCGGACCATCCCGTGCAGATCATGATCGCACGAATCATTGCAGAGATTTGCAGCGTCCCGTTGGACCGCTCTCGCATGGGGATCGACGGCTGCTCCGTGCCGACCTTCGCGCTTCCTCTTGCTGCCCTGGCAACGGGCTTTGCCCGTCTGGGGAACGGTGAAGGCTTATCGCCTGAACGTGCGTCGGCGGCACGAAGGCTGTTCCATGCTTGCTTCTCAGAGCCCGAGCATGTTGCGGGCGAGGGACGCTTCGATACGATCGTGCTCAGAGCGCTGTCGCCATCCTGCTTCAGCAAGGGCGGAGCGGAAGGTGTCCATTGTGCAAGTCTCCCTCAACTTGGGCTTGGCATCGCGCTGAAGATCGACGACGGCGCCAAGCGTGCAACGGAGTTCGCCATGAGCGAGGCGATCGCGGCACTGTTACCCGGTGCAGGCGATGCCCTCGCCGGTCAGCTTGAAGGGGAGATGCTGAATTGGCGCGGCATCACCGTGGGCCGCGTAGAAGCAAGCGAGGCTCTACGATCGGCGGTCGCGCAGCTTCAGGAGGCGCAAGGCCGGTAGAGACGCTGGCAGAAGTTTCCGATTCATTCTGGAGAGTTAGCGCGCCACATTGGCAGAGACGACGAGGTTACGATAAGCCTCGGCGCCCGCAGCCGCGAGGTCGGTGCCGATTGGCGTCGGGCCGTTCATGGCGCGGATCGCACCGTCCTTGGCGCCAGTGATCAGATTGTCAGTGATGAGCGCGGTGCCAGCGGAGGAGTCGGTCGAGACGCCGATGCCGATGTGCGACTTGCGGATCAGATTGCCCGTCACGCTCACGTCGCGAAGATAGCGTCCCCAACCGATCACGATGCCGTATCCCGGCGCTCCCTCGATCACGTTGCCGCTGACCACGCTGTCAGCCTCAACCGCGATGCCGACGCCGCGTGCGTCGACGTCCTTGCGGAAGAAGATGTTGCGGATGAGATTGCCCTGGACGACGGCGAGACGGCCGCCCTCGTTGAAATTGGTCACGGAGACGCCCATCGCCGCGTTGTCGATGATGTTGTTGGCAATCACTGCCCCTTCGAAGGCAAACTCGGCATAAAGCGCGACCTCGCCGAGTCTGGCGCAGGAATTGCCGATCATTTGGCAGTTCGAGCCGGAATTCGAACGAATGGCGGAAAAGGCGCAATCAGTGATGCGATTGTTGCTCACCATCACTGAGCCTGCGCGGAACACGTTGATACCATTACCGTTCTGTCCGCTGCCGCCGCTCTTTGCAGCAATGCGCTCGATGCGGTTGGCGAGGACCGTGGTACCGTCCTCACCAATCTCGGAACGCCAGACCAGAATGCCGTTGTCACCGCAGTCCCGCACATAATTGTGCGCGATGTCGATCCCGGCGGCGTCCTCGCTGAAGAGGCCGCCACCGCGGACGTCGCCAATCTCGCAATCGGCGATGCGGCCCGAAACTTTGCGCAAGACGACGCCGTCCGCGGCGCTGCCCACGATGCGGCAGCCGGAGAGAGTGAAGCCTTTGACGCTTTCGGCGATCAGCAGCGCGCCGCCGTCGAGCGGCTTTCCTTCGCCTGCGAGCGTGAGAGCGGTCAGGCGAACGCTTTCCGCATTCTCGACCGAGATTAGCGCGCCGCCTCCGTTGTAATGCAGCACGGATCTCCCCGGCACGCCTTGGATCTCCGTTCCCGACTTCAGCGTGAGCTTCGAGGTGGTGTAATTGCCCGGTGGCAGGAAGAAGGGCGTACCCGATTGTGCCGCCTTGTCGGCAGCCTCCTGGAGGCTCGCCGTCCGGTCGATTCCGCTGCCTGGAACGATGCCGTAGGCGCTGAGGGGCTGGGGCAGGTCAGGCTCCACGCGCGCAGCAGCCTTACGCGGGCCGGCTACGGCGGCAAGGCTCGCACCAAGCCCGCCAAACATCAAATGGCGCCGCCCGATGGTCATGGTGCCGCCCTTGGAGCCGCGTGCGTTCCGAGAGACTCGGTTTCAATGCTCCAATGAGCGAGGGCGAAGCGTACGATCGCTTCGGCACCACCGAGCAGCTCCGCCTCGTTCAGAGGCCCGCCATGAGCTGCGAGGGGAGGGATATGCACGAAGAGAACGGCGGGCGCGCGCGTCATCCCTGCAGCCCGAGCGAGCGAGAGGTAATAGAGGAAGTTGCAGAGATAGCGGCCGGCGGAGCGTGATGCGGCCGCAGGCACGCCGCGCTGCCGGAGATGGGCGGAAAGAGCAGAAGCAGGAAGTGAGGTGTCGAGCCGGTCTGCTCCCTCTGCGAGAATAACGCCATCGCGCGGTAGAGAGCCCGATGCGTCGCGGCGGAGGCTGGCGCGGTTATAGGCCGAACGCTCGATGCGGAATTCCTTGGCGGTTTGGCTTAGGCCAAAGTGAATCGTCACATGGGGTTGGATCGTCTCGTGGAGGTGGCGTACCAACCCCTCCACCGCCCCCCACTCTGTGGGCAAAACGCGTGCTTGAAGCTCTCCGTTGAGCTGGGAAAGGCGCTCCGGCAGTGCCTCGGCAAGCCAAGCCGAGGGGTTCACGGGAACACCGGGAAACGGCCCAAAACCGGTAATAAGGACGCGCATCATGCCCTCCGCTTACAAGCGGGATCGGCTCGAGGGAAGTCCTTTCGCCTTTAGCGGTTACTCATGCTCCTTGATACCCGCGAGATGGGCAAGTTCCTCTGCCGCAGCGCCCGGCGTCATCTTGCCCGCGCGCACTTTCTCCTCGAGCTCACGGAAATGGCGCACCGCGCGCTTGCCCCCCTTGAAGGCTGCGAGCAGTCGCTGCTCAAAGATCTCGCGCATCCACAAGATGGCCTGCTCGGCGCGGCGTGCCTGAAGCGCGCCCGAGTCGCTCAACACGCGGAAGCGGTCGGTGACTTTGGTCCAGAGCTCGTCAAGGCCTCGGTTGTCGCGCGCGGAAAGCGTCAGCACCTGCGGTTCCCAGTTCGCGTGACCCGCGGCGAGGATATGCAGCCCGGTGCGGTATTCCATCGCTGCGCGATTGGCGCGCTCAACATTGTCGCCGTCCGCCTTGTTCACGGCGATGATGTCGGCGAGTTCGAGCAGGCCGCGCTTGATGCCCTGGAGCTCGTCGCCCGCACCGGGAATCGCAACGACGACGAATACGTCGACCATGTTGGCGACGGCGGTCTCCGACTGCCCGACGCCGACCGTCTCGACGAGCACCACGTCATAGCCCGCGGCCTCGACCAGAGCGATCGTCTCGCGTGTGGTCTTGGTCACGCCGCCCAGGCTCTCCCCCGCGGGTGAGGGGCGGATGAAGGCCGAGGGGTCGGTGGCAAGCCGGCCCATGCGCGTCTTGTCGCCGAGGATCGAACCGCCGCTTCGCGATGAGGTCGGGTCGACGGCGAGCACGGCAACCTTGTGACCCTGTGCGATCAGATTCAGACCGAGCTGATCGATGAGAGTCGATTTGCCAGCACCTGGCACGCCACTGATGCCGACGCGGATCGCTTTGCCGGTGAAGGGCAGCAGCCGTTCGAGCAGGTCGCCGGCGCGCGCCTGGTCATCGGGCTTGGCGCTTTCGACCAGGGTGATGGCGCGGGCGAGCGTCACCCGGTCGCCCGAGCGGATCGCCCCGGTCATGCGCTCGGTGTCCCTTTTCGCCTTGGCCTCACCCTGCATGGGGAAGCGGGTAGGGGTAAACCCCTTCAGTTGCAAGTTCGATATGAGACCTATGGTGAGCGGGCTGGCCTCGGCTCACGCGTGCTGCGGGCGAAGCGCATGAGAAGGGCGATGGCGGCGAGCGTCACGAGATAAACGAGAAGCTGGAGGCCGGTCGGCTTGGCGGTGTAGCCGACCAGCACGTGGAGCATGCGCCCGGCGATGCTCTGGTCCGACAGGAGCCAGGAGGTGTCCCACAGACGCGTCTGGAAGGCGGTGACGACGCCGGCGGCATGGAGGAAGTGGATCGCTTGTGCCGCCATGCCGGCAGCGAGCAGGGCGAGCAACACGCTTGTCACCTGGAAAATATAGCGGGTGGGAATCGCGATCAGCCCGAAATAGCTCAAGCCGGTCATCGCCGCTCCGCCGAGAAGGCCGAGCAGGCCGCCCGTCAGCAGCGACATCATCGAGGTTCCGGCGACCACGATCCCATAGAGGAACAAGACGATCTCTGATCCTTCGCGCATGACCGCGACGAAGACCACCACCGCGAGAGCGGTCAGCGGCTTCACGCCGGCAATTACGTCGGAGCCGACTTGCCTCAGCTCAGCGACGAGTTCACGCCCATGCTCGGCCATCCATACGTTGTGCCAGGTGAGACTGACCACGGCGACGAGCAGCACGCCCGCGTTGAGCAGTTCTTGACCGGAGCCGGCAAAAGCATCGGAGATCGCGCCGGCGAAGGCTGCCACGACGCTTGCGCCGAGCACGCCGGAGACAACGCCAAGACTCACCCACCAACCTCTGCCCTCGATGCCGCGCGTTGCGGCGAGAACAATACCGACGACGAGGCCAGCCTCGACGACCTCGCGAAAGACGATGATCAGAGCGCCAAGCATGGTCTATTTCGCGACGAGAGCCCCCTTGGCCGTGTCCTCGTGATACTCGCCGTAGAATTCGTAGCGGCCTGGATCGAGGGGGGTGATCTTGATCACCGCGCTTTGACCGCCGGCGATCACTTTCTCGGCGTCGAAATCTTCGCTCTCGAATTCCTCAGCCGTGGTGTCCTCGTTCTTGACGTTCAACGTGAGCTCCTTGCCGGCCGGGACTTCAAGTTCGGCGGGCGCAAAGCGGTGATCCTTGATAGTCAGCGAGAAATCGTCGGCAAGAGAGGGTGAGATCGATCCCAACGAAATGAGCAGGGCCACCCCAAGCAGGCGCATATGGTCCTCCTTCGGACTCGGAAAGTGCGACGTTGCTTTGCCCAGCACGCACACCATGAACGAAGCGAGGCGGAAGACGCAAGTCTTGTGAAAAGGGGAGACGAAAGCGCTTTCCCACCCTGTAATCGTTCCAGACAGGGAGTCGAGGGTAGTTTCCTGAATTTGCTATCTATTCTTCATGTGCCGCGACCCGCCGAAAGAGTGGTTGCGGCGAACGGACGCAAGACCTCTGAGATCAGCGCCGTAACACGCCGATCACCTTGCTGGCGAAGCTGAGGCGCTCGGCCATGACATTGACCACATAAGTGAGGAGAGCCTGGGCAAGTTCCTCGTTCTAACGCTTGATGCGCTCATAGGAATCCGCGCTTAGCTCATACAACACGCTTGGCACCTCGGCCTGGATGGTTGCGCTACGGAGTTGTTTGGTAATGAGGCCCATCTCGCCGATCGTGGTGTGAGGTCCAAGGCTCCGCACTCGAACGAGGCGTCCATAGTCCATCTTGACGAGGATGCCCATGCGACCGTCGAGGATGAAGTGCATCGAGAGTGCTTCGGCGCCTTGCTCGGCAATGATCTCGTTCCTTTCGACCTCGAGCCGCTTGCACAGAGAGGCAAGCTCCGCGCCGAGGCTGGCGCTGCCAAGCGCGTGGCTCAGCCAATCGCCAAGGGTCTTCCCCCTGTTCCCTTCACCCCGATAGGCGGAGATCACGACATTCTCGCAGGATTCGAGCGCTCGATCGAGATCGTCGGCGACGATGACGTCGGGCGTGACGAAGCGGCGGGCGCGAAAGGCTTGCACGATCTCGCCCGACAGGTTGACCAGCACGAGACGTGCGCCGGCCTCATCAGCCGCGCGCTTGATCTGAGTGAAACTGTGCATCGCGGAAGAATCGATTCCGGTGACGAGGCGAAAGTCGAAAACAAGGAAGCGGCAGTCCGGTTCCTTCGCGAATAACGCCTTGACCTGTTGATACAGGCGGTTGGCTGACCCGAAGAACAGATAGCTTTGCAGGCTCATGCCCTGGATCTGGCGGCCATGTTGGGCGAGGATGGCAAGCTCGTCGGAGCCGCGATCAAGCGTCGACCTATATTCCGAGCTGTCGAAGCTGAACTTGATGGCGTTGACCCGGCTCGCGCTGACGGCGAAGGTGGCGCAGCCGATGATCACGCCGATCAACACGCCAGCGATGAAGCCGATCTGCACGATGAGAATGGCGATCGCGAGCAGAGAGGCATATTCGAGCAGCGAAATGCGCCGGGCGGCGTCGACCAGCCACTCGTACATCAGGCTCGCGCCGAGATAGAGCAGAAGGCC
>JBLMXO010000224.1:0-3890 GCA_050257815.1 Actinomycetota bacterium | reverse complement strand
GCGGCATCACCACGGCGGCAGAGACGAGGTAGGACGTCAGCACCCAGGTGATCTGATCGGAGGTGGCGCCGAAGGCGCCGAGCATATGCGGGATCGCCACGTTGACGATGGTGATGTCGAGTACCTCGAGCACCGCAGTCAGCACGACGGCGATGACGAGCGGAACGGGCGGGCGCTCCTCGGCGTGTGGGGGTGGAGGCGGCGGAGGGGGAGGGACCGTTTTCACCGGAGGAGGAGGCGGCTGGGCGGGCGCTTTCCGCTTCGGCCCTCCTTTGCGGGGGCGCTGCTCCACGCTCATTTCGCCTCTTGCGGCTGCTCGGTCGTGTCGATGCTCACCATGGCGCTCGCGCCCACGCGCAGCGGCTTGTCAGGATCGGGGCCGCTGGTGATCTTGATGCGCACGGGGAAGCGCTGGGTCACTTTCACCCAATTGCCGGTCGCGTTCTCTGGCGGCAGCACCGAGAAGGTCGCGCCGGAGCCAGCGCTGATGCTCTCGACCACGCCGTCGAGGCTGAGACCCGGATACATGTCGAGGCGAATGGTCGCCGGCTGGCCGGGTTTGATGCGGCCGAGGTCGGTTTCCTTGAAGTTGGCGTCGACCCACCAATGCCCTTCTTCCACGAGGGCGAAGACGGGGGTGCCAGCCTGCACGATGGCACCTGGCCTGAGGCTCGCATTGGTGACCCAGCCGCTCGCAGGGGCGACCACATGCGTTTGCACGAGGTCATGCGTCGCCTTGTCGAGGCCTGCGGCTGCGGCCCTGAGCTGGGTCGTCGGCGTGGTTATGGTGAGCTTGGCATCCTGCGCTTTCTGATACTCGCTCTCGGCGCCGTCGAAGGCTTGCAGTGCATCGTGCCAGCCTTTGAGCGCTGCGGTGAGTCCATCCGAGGTCGTCTCGCCCGGCTTCTGCGCATCCTTGGCTTGGCGATATTTGCCGATGGCATCCTCGAGGCCTGCGCGTGCCGTCTCGAGCTTATCGGCCGCCGCTTTCAGCGCATCGGCGGCGGTGCCGGCGGCGGCCGAGGCGGCATCGAATTGCGCGCGAGCATTGCGCAACGCAGCCTCGTACAGCGCAGGCTCGAGGTCGAAGAGGGGATTGCCGGACGCGACCTTGTCATCGTCCCTAACATAAACGTCCATCACGACGCCGTTGATCTGCGCGGCCACGCGCACGACGTTGGCGCCGGTATAGGCATTGTCGGTCGAGGGATAGAGCTCGGTGTGGCGCCAGTACAGGAGCACGCCTCCGATCGTCACGGTGAGGAGGACGAGAAGGGCAATCCATCGCCACGAGACAGCGCTTGCTTTAATGCGCACGGGCGTTTTGATCGGAGTCTCCTGATTCACGTCCTTATTGACCTCGTATGCGGCGGGAAGAGACCGGGTTCAGCCGGCATCGGGACCCGCAATTCAAGGTGAAGCACGGCAGAATGATGACGAGGCTTAAACTGGTTACGGCGTGCCGGCAAGATTTCCTTGAATCTTGGGCCTCAAGCCCCGATTGGGCGCGTCTTTTTGGTTCGCAGACCTCAGGATTTACTGTCAGCGGCGAGGCAACTGAACGGCACGCGAAACCAGTGGGCACTGGGCCTTTCATCGGCGCCTCGACGTGTCTACATTGCTTCTGTTCCGAGGGGAGCCCCGGGTAGGGGCTGAGAGTTCGCTGCCTTGCCACATCGAAGCAAGGCCGGAGCGAAGACCCTTCGAACCTGATCCGGGTCATGCCGGCGAAGGGATGGGAACTTTCCTTTTCGGCCCGCTTTTCCCGGCAATGATTCCGACCTGGAAGGAGCGAGGCCATGAACAAGCCGATATCGCCGAAGGACGTCGCGATGCCCAAGGTCACGACGGGTTCGCTTGCGGGCAGCCGTAAGATCTATTCCTCGCCCGAAGCTCATCCTGATCTGGCCGTACCGTTCCGCGAGATCGCGCTTGGCGGCGGTGAGCCGCCTTTCCGTGTGTATGACACGTCCGGCCCTTACACCGACCCCGTCATTACCAATGACGTCCGCCTTGGGTTGCCGCATCTGCGCGCGTCGTGGATCGAGGCGCGGCGGGCGAGCGGGCTCGTGACGCAGCTCGAATTCGCGCGAGCCGGCATCATCACCAAGGAGATGGTCTACATCGCGCACCGCGAGAATGTCGGACGGCAAGCGCAGGCCGAGGAGGCCGAGGCGCGGCTCGCGGACGGGATGAGCTTTGGCGCATCGCTGCCTCCTTTCGTCACGCCCGAATTCGTCCGATCCGAAGTCGCGCGCGGCCGCGCCATCATCCCCGCCAACATCAATCACCCAGAATCAGAGCCGATGATCATCGGGCGGAACTTCCTCACCAAGATCAACGCCAATATCGGCAACTCCGCCGTCTCCTCCTCGATCGAGGAGGAGGTGGAGAAGATGGTGTGGGCGATCCGCTGGGGTGCCGACACGGTCATGGACCTCTCGACGGGAAAGAACATCCATCAGACGCGCGAATGGATCATCAGGAATTCGCCGGTGCCGATCGGCACCGTGCCGATCTATCAGGCGCTCGAGAAGGTCGCCGGCGATCCGGTCAAGCTCGACTGGGAGGTCTACAAGGACACCCTCATCGAGCAGGCCGAGCAGGGCGTCGACTATTTCACCATCCATGCCGGCGTCAGGCTCGGCTACATCCATTTTACCGCTGACCGCGTGACCGGCATCGTCAGCCGAGGCGGCTCGATCATGGCCAAGTGGTGTCTCGCGCATCACAAGGAGAGCTTCCTCTACGAGCGGTTCGACGAGATCTGCGACCTCATGCGCCGCTACGACGTGTCGTTCTCGCTCGGCGATGGCTTGCGCCCCGGCTCGATCGCCGACGCCAACGACGCTGCGCAATTCGCCGAGCTCGAGACGCTGGGCGAGCTGACCCGCGTCGCCTGGGAGAAAGGCTGCCAGGTGATGATCGAGGGGCCCGGCCACGTGCCCATGCACAAAATCAAGGTCAACGTGGAGAAACAGCTCGAGCTGTGCGGCGAGGCGCCGTTCTATACGTTAGGCCCGCTCGTCACCGACATCGCGCCCGCCTACGACCACATCACGAGCGCGATCGGCGCGGCGATGATCGGCTGGTTCGGCACGGCGATGCTTTGCTACGTGACGCCGAAGGAGCATCTCGGCCTTCCCAACCGCGACGACGTGAAGGCTGGCGTGATCGCCTACAAGATCGCCGCGCATGCCGCAGACCTCGCCAAGGGCCACCCCGCGGCGGTCGCGCGCGACAATGCGCTGTCCAAGGCGCGGTTCGAGTTTCGCTGGGAGGACCAGTTCAACCTGTCGCTCGATCCCGACACCGCGCGCTCATTCCACGACGAGACGCTCCCCAAGGAGGCGATGAAGCTCGCTCATTTCTGCTCGATGTGCGGGCCGAAATTCTGCTCGATGGAAATCACCCAGCAGGTGCGCGACTATGCCGCAAAGCTCGCCGAGAAGGACACGCTCTCGAGCAGCGAAGCGGTAGAGCAGGCGAGGAAACAGGGCATGGACGAGATGAGCGCCAAATTCCGCGCGGGCGGAGCGGAGGTGTATGTGAAGGAGGAGGGCGGAACCCAGTCCTAGAAAGAGGCCGCAGCGCCCGTCTCGAGGAGGTGCTGTTCCCGAAACGCGCGCCGCGGCACAGGCAGGGCGGAGGAGATGGGGGGTTAAAGAACCGCCCTGTATCGATTCACGGCCGAAGGCCCGCCATCAATGCTTTCGCCACGGCCGGAGACACGCCGGCAATCTCCGGCAGATCGTGCTTCTCGCGCCATTTCGGTCCCGGGCCGCGCATGTAATGCAGTTCGGGGCGATAGTCGCCGAATAACGCGTTGGTCAGCGCGTGCCACGCCGTGGAGACCTTGGCCGGCTGCGCGTTGGCGGATTGAGCCATTT
>JBLMXO010000223.1:0-7085 GCA_050257815.1 Actinomycetota bacterium | reverse complement strand
GCGGGAGGAGTTCTTGCATCAGGCAAGGGCTATGTTCGCCAAGACGCGGTCGCTCGACGAAATCGTCGATCGCGCCTACGAGCTTCTGCTCGCGTCGGTCGGCATGCGGCTCGCCGCGCTTAGAGAAAGCCAAACTTAGCCGGCTTCGAGCATCTCCCCATGGCGGGAACACCTAACTGGCAGTTGCGCAGCACCGAACGTCTGATAGAAGGCAACAAGGCCCTACTCGGCGAGAAACATGACGTGGTCGCCGTCACGCGCATCAGGAACGAGTCGCTCATCCTGCCCGACACGCTCGATTATCTCGCCAAGCATGTTGGCGCGATCATCGCCTATGACGATGCGAGCACCGATGAGACCGTGGATCTACTGCGCGAGCATCCCAAGGTCGCGCTGATTGTCGCGAACACCGCCTGGGAGCAGGACGTCGCGGCGCGACGCCTCGCCGAGGGCCGGCATCGCGGGCTTCTCCTACAAATGGCGCGCGAAGCGATGCAGTTCGATTGGATGCTTTGCTTCGATCCCGACGAGCGCGTCACCGGTGACGTCAAAGGATTGCTCTCGCAGGCCCCCGAAGAGGTCGACGGGGTCAGGGTGAAATTGTTCGACGCCTATATGACGGCAGACGATCATGAGCCGTTCGGCCCCGACAGCGAGCTTCTCGATTTCCGCCGCTATTTTGGTCCAGAGCGGCGCGACATCCTCATGTTCTGGCGCAACCGGCCCGAGATTCATTTCGCCGAGCACCACGCGCGCGAGCCGGGCGGGCTCGAAGTGATCGCGACCGATCTCTATTGCCAGCACTACGGCAAGTCCCTCTCGCTCGATCATTGGGAGGAGACCTGCGACTACTACATCAAGCACTTCCCCTACGAGACTTATGGGAAGAAGTGGACCGCGCGCAAAGGCAAGGGCATCCACACCGAATCCGACTTCCAGCGTCCGCTTTACCAGTGGGGCGATGAGCTCTTCGCCAACGCGGTCAAGATCGAGCGCTGAGCGTCAAATCATCGGCGTGAAGATCGAGCGGAGCCTCTCGAGAGCTCGCAGGCGTCCGGCGGCGCGGCGCCGCTCGATGCCCTCGCTCGAGAAATCGCGAAAGCCGTAAGGGTCTTGCGCGTCATCGGTGGAGAGCGAGATCTCGACCGTATTGACATGCTTATACCGCCGCGCCGCTTCGACCTGCTGCGCGACATCGGGCGGAAGTTCGCCCGGCACGAGCGCGGCAAGGGACTCGATCGTGGCAACGAGCTCGTTGATGCGCCCGGCGGTCTTCTTGTCCTGCTGCGTGCGATTGCCGAATCTGAGTTGATTGATGCGCTCGTTCACCTCGAGCAGCGAGTTGGGACGCGTGGCCTCGCTTGGGAAGAGATTCATGATGACGAGCACGCGGTCGACATCCTCTCCCGGATCGAACGCGTCGATCGCATCGCCGAGCGGCGTGTTGTCGACCAGTCCCCCGTCCCAATAGGCGCGGAGCTCGCTTCCCTCCTTGATGTCGGTCCACGGAAATTGCGGCGGCAGGCTTCCGCTCGCGAGCACATGGCGCGGGGAGATCGTGGTTTGCGTGGTCTTGCCGACCGGTCGGTTGGAGAATCTCTTCAATTCGCCTTTCTCCACGTCGACGGCGGTGACGACGAAGGCGGTATCGCTCCGGTTGAGCGCTTCGAAGTCGACATGCTCGGCGAGCGTCGCAAGCAGCGGGTTGGTGTCGTAGACATAAGTCCAGCTCGATAGCGCGAGCAGGTCGGGCCGCATCGAATAGAAGCGCGGCAGACCGTAGAGCGACAGGTCGCGTGCGATCCGCGCAGGCCAGAAGAAGGGCGTAGAGAGCGCAAAGTCGTTCCATAGCGCAGCAAGCCTCCGGCGGGCATCGAGGCGATTGGCAGAGCCCACGATGCAGGCGGCATTGACGGCGCCGATCGACACGCCGGTGACAGCCTTGAGGGTGACCTTGTGGCCTTTGGCCACTGCCGCGTCGATCAGCTCCAGCAGAGCGGTGATGGCGCCATATTCATAAGCACCGAGCGCACCGCCCCCTTGCAGCACAAGCCCGATCTCGGTCGTGTCGGATGTGGTGGCCATGGCCTCGAAACGTTTGCCGCACCCAAACATTATAGTCCCAATGGGGCTAACAGGCGGAAAGAGCTTGTTGGCCCTGACGCGCAATCTTTCACGCGGGCGCGCTCAAGGCGTGCTAGCAAGGGAGCGAGAAAAAACTCGGGAGGTTCGATGCGTTACGGTCCTGCTTTCATGACGGCCTTGGTCCTTGGCGGTATTGCCTGGTCGGCACTCGCAAGCGCCGCGTCACTACCCATTCCTGGCGCGCGAGCCTTCGGCCCCCCTCGCGCTAGGGTCGAGCAGATCGGCTATTGGAAGCGCTACTGCACGTTCAATAACTGCACTGGTCCCAATGTCGTCGTCGTACAGCCGACCGCGCCCGCTGTCGTCGCCACAACGCCGCCTGTGGTTGCCACCGAGAACCCGCCCATTGTCGCCATCGTGCCGGTTCGCCCGGTGAGCTGCGGCGAGTTCCATTATTGGAATGGCTTGGCCTGCGTCGATGCGCGCTACAACAACCCGTATCTCGGCCCGCGCTAGGCCCTAGAGCCTAAGCTCTTAGGGCGGCGTTTCGTCGGTTGCCGGGGCGCGCGGCCTGAGTCTTGGGTTCACCCCGGTGATGCTGCCGAGATAGTTCAGGATCGCCTCGACCTGGTCAGGCGAGAACTGGATCTGTGGCATGTCCCGGTGCCGCGAGCCCATTCCTTCCGCGAAGCCTTCCTCGAGTTGCTCGATCGGATATTTGAGATAGACCTGCCGGAGCGGCGGCGCCTGGGGAAGAGGACTATCGCCGGTCGCCGCGAGCGAATGGCATTTGGCGCAATGGGCTTCGAGGACCGCCTTGCCGGCAGCGGCGCTGGTGTCGTCGGCGGCAAGCGCGCCACCCGCCCCTACCGCAAGCAGCGCGTCGAAAGCCGAAATCCAGAGAAGCGCGAGAGGTCTCGCCAGCATGGCACCCCGCCATTGGACGACTGCCCAAGTTGGAGAAATCAAGCCTACTCCTCTCACGCCTGACCGCATAGGGACGCGTCGTCGCCGTCACGCGGCTGGCGATCTTAGCGTGCAAAGCCCGTAATGGTCGTAGATGACCGAGTGCATGGAGCGCTCAGGCCAATAGGTGCGGAACAGCTTACCCACGCTGGTCGCGTCGGCAACCGCGAGCCCCGCTTCGCGTGCGAGCACCGGCAGATCGTGGAAGCCGAAGGTCCAAGGCGCGCCCATGGCGGCAAAGCGCTCGACGAACGCAGTCGCCCCCGCATCTCCAGTCGTCATATCGACCACGGCCTCGTCCATATAGTCGAAAGAGATGGCGAAGCTCCGCAGGTGGTCCTTGAGATTGCCCAAGACCTTCATCACGCCGGCGCGCGTGAGATACATCGTGTTGCCCTCCCAGATGAAGAAGGACGGCAGGCTCGTGTCGAAGCCGTTGGCAGTCAAAAGCGGGATCACGCCGGAGGCGACATAATTGCCGGAGATCAACGTCATCGGCGCATCGATCCGGTTCGCCGCGTAACGCGCCTTCTTCAAGTTCATCGTACCGGCGTCATCGATCTCGAAATAGGCGACCCCATGCGTGCGCTTCCTCACCGCGCGGGTATCGAGGCCTGAGCCCAGAATGACGACCTGCTTGCAGCCTCCGGCAATCTGCTCGCCCAGCCGGTCGTCGTAATAGCGGGTTCTGAGCCTCGGCATGTGTTCACCGGCGGGGAAATCTGCCCTGATGGCATCTGCCGCCGCGCGGGTCCGCGCATCGAGGAAGATGCCGACGATAGGATCGACATAGAGGGGGTGAGTCTCCTCGTTCTCGCGGGCGCGAAACTCCGCGACGACAAACGCCGTGCCGGTGACTTCTCTGACTTCGTTCATGCGCGCTCCTCGCCTGAACCCCTGCCCGTCCTAACGATCTTCCATGACGAAGGTCCTAACAGCGGAGTCTAAGGGGACGCGTGCTTGTAATGGTCCTCGATCTTCTCGATCAAGAGGCGCCAGGCCTCATGCTCGCGGGGGCCTGCCGTCTTCTCCACGGCGGTCTGAAGATAGGCGAGCTCGCGCTCGACTTTCTCACGCGGAAGCATGTGCAGGCGTGTGGCGAGGATCGCCGCCTCGATCACCGCGTTCTGCGCGCGGTTGAAGCCTAAGAAGGGCGCGCGCATCGCCTGATGCACCACCCGGCAATGGAAGCGTGGCCGCTGCTCGTCCTCTTCTATTGCCTCGACCTTGAGCTCGGCATGCGCTAACGCTGCGTCCAGCACCACGCCGGGCACGTGGGTCGCAGGCCGTGTCGGCCAGTCCTTGTTCCCCGTAAGGCAACTGGCGAAGACGAGCACGTCATCGGTGAAGCTCGCCACGGCGAAGGGGGTGGCGCGGAGATTGTCGAGCGTGGTCGAGGGGCGGAACGGCGCGATGATCCAACCCTCGGAATCCTCCTCGCCTTCGAGCTTGGTCGCGATGAGGCCGAGCGGGGCGATGTGCACCCTCCCCTCATCGCTCAGCGTGGTGACGATGCATTCGCGGATCATCGGCATCGAGACTTGGCCCTAACAGATGTCACTTTGTCTTATGCTTCTTCTTGGCGACCAAAGTATCCCCGGCCTCTTTCAGGCGCGACTTGTCGTCGACCGGCGCGTCGGCGGCAACGCCCCAATCGAGTGGCTCGTCCTGGGCATAGCGCTTGCCGAGGCGCCAGGCGATCTCGGCCTTGGCAAGCTCGGTGCCGAGATAGAAAGCGTGCGCCCCGTCCTCTTCGACGCCGAGCTTGGGGAAGAGGTCGAGCGCGCTCTGTCCCACGTGATGGCCATCGCGGTTATAGACATGGATGCCGTCCTCGGCGATCTCGACGCGGAAATTCTTGTCGCGCACGGCGGCAGCGTTCTCGGCGATCTCCGCAGGAGTGAGTGGAAAGGGTTTCTTCGCATGCAGCGCGAGCAGCCCGTCGGCATAGTCCTTGGGCAGATCGTGGTCTGCGCGTGAGCAGTACATCAGGCGGCGGGCGAGATCATGCTCCTCGACGGTGCGGCGCGTATGCGAGCTCACCTGCACGACGAGCACGTTTCTGATGTGGAGTTCCGATGCGATGCCGAGCAGAACTGCGGTGATGCCGGTCGTGTCGGCGTCGGTCAGCTCGGTCAGATTGCCGGTGCCCATCAAGATCTCGGCCTCGGGCCGCTCGCGGCGAACCTCGGCATAGCGTTCGAGCGAGCGCATGAAACCGAAATTGATGGGATCGAGCACGGGGTCGACGAGATAGAGGCGCCTCTTGGCGTCGAGCGCGTCCATGGCGCGATAGAGCGAGGCCATGTCGCCGTGATCCTTGGGGATCAGCACGGGGATGGAAGCGACCTCATCGGCAATATGCAGCGTGTCCTCGTTGAGGCTGAGCAGATAGTCGGCGCCCGCTTTGCCGCCGCGCAGCAGCTCGTCCGCGTTGGCCGAATCGACGCTCGTCTTGTGGCCCTTATCTTTCAGCGTCTTGATCGCGTCTTCGAGATGAGGAAAGGGCGTGTCGGGAAGGCAGCCGAGATCGATCACGTCGGCGCCCTTCTGGGCGTAGCTTTGCGCGCGCTTGACGATGTCCTCCACGCTCAAGGCCGAGGCATCGACGATCTCGGCGAAGATGTTGATGTCGTATTTCGTCATGTCGGAGGCTTTGCGCGCGCGCCCGAAATAGATGGGAATGTCCTTGAGCTCGTCGGGACCGCGCAAGAACGGCACGCCGAAGCGTCCACTCAAGCGCTTGATATCGGCGCGGCATCTTCCGGGCAGCATGATCTTGTCGGCCTCGACCGGCTTCGGCAGGCGGCGGAGGATGATGTCCTCGGTCATCAGCGCCGCCACTTTCACCCCGATATCGAGCACCTTCCAGTCGAAGCCGGCATCATTCATGCCCGAGAGCACGGCTTCGAGCCTCGCTTTCGCCAGATGTCCGGTCAGGAACAGGATGCTCTCAGTCATGCCGATGATCGCGCCTCTTTGCTCCGCCCGTGCTTCTAACTGCTTCGCAAGCGAAGCGCGAGAGTATGGTGCGTGATCCTGAACGAAGCGCTAGTGGCTAATCGATCTCGGTGCCGATAGGATCAGCGCCGGAGAGAGCGGCGGCGAAGCCGGCCTGATCGCCGCGCCCCAGCAGCACGGCAGCCACGCTTGCATCGGCGAACATCGTGGGAAAGGCCTCATCGACGATGCCGTCGCGGGCAAGCTGGGCAGCGCTCGTTCGCTTCTGCGGACGACGGGCGATGGACTTGATCAGATAGCAGGCCCTCGCGCCGAGCTGGCCCGCAAGCCAAAGCGCGAGACTATCGGAGGTGATGCGCCAGCTCTCCTCAATATCGGTCCTGTTGGTAATGAGCGCATAGGGCGCCCACACCGCGACGAGACCGCGTTCGAGCGCGCCCCGCAAATCCTCCTCGGTCGCGCCGACGTGAAAGCCCTGACGGAGGCCTGCGACCGCCCAGGCGAGCTGGTCCATGGCAAGAAGCGCCATGCGGTGGGCGGCGGGATCGCCGAAACCGAGCTTGGCCTGGCAGGCGCGCACCTCGTCGGCGAGAGCCCCTCCCCCGGGCACGACGACGATGGGAGTCTGTGCTGCCACGATCGCGTCGAGCCACGAGGACAGCTCGGCCGAGCGAATGACGCTGCCCCCGAGCTTGACGACAACGGGCCCTCTCCTCTCGGCAAGCGATGCGGGTTCGGCACTGGCGCGCAAAGCCCGGCCGGTCATCGCGAGATGCCTTCCTTGGCGCGCACGATCTCGACGCCGACGGCACCGGGCTCTTTGTCGAGCTTCTCTATTTTCACCAGAACCGAAGATGCGCGGGGATGTGCGAGGCAATGCTCGGCAATCCTCTCGGCGAGAGTCTCGACCAGATTGATATGCCCCTCGGCGATGATGTCCTTGATGCCCCCCATGATCGTGTCGTAGTCGAAGGCGCGGCCGATATCGTCCTCGAGCGCGACCGTTGCCTGAATCACATCGACATCGACCGAGAAGCGCACGCGCTGGGTGACGCCTTTCTCATGGGTGTAGA
>JBLMXO010000222.1:0-6317 GCA_050257815.1 Actinomycetota bacterium | reverse complement strand
TCAGTCCGTTCTTGATCTGAAAACGTCACACCGGTACATGCAAAGACGGCTACTGCCGGTTAACCAAAGGAGAGAAGACCATGCAGGGTTTGAAGGGCGTTATCATCGTCGCCACGATCGTGGCCGCCACCGTTGCGCTTGGTGGCTGCTTCGGCCACCACGAGAAGGCCGTGGCCACCCAGCCGCTGAAGCTTGGGTCCGCCACTGTGGTCGAGCAGGTTGTTCGCGTCTAGCGCGAGGCCAAGAAATTTATCGCGGAAATATTCGATTTCCGTGAGATGGGACATGGATGCCGAGACGCCGTGGCTAATGCGGCGGCGTCTCAGGCATCCCTTCCTTTTTATGATCCCGTGAATCGGCCTATTGCGGCCTCCTTCTCACCACTCCCGTGATCTAGCCTTTCCCGTCTGGGAACTAGGGGATCGTTAAGGACTTCTCCCTTACGATTTTTCTAAAATTCAGCCTAGTCGGGAGTACCCAGTAATGCGTTCCAGTGGTGGGATTCACCAAGCCTGCAGGGTCGCGGGTGTGGTTGCGATTGCCGTGCTGATGGCTGCCTGCGCTCGGCACGGGACACCCCAGGAATATGGTCTCGGTAGCACGGGCTCGGTGGCAACGCCCGGCTCGCCCCAGGAATTCGCGGTCAATGTCGGGGACCTGGTGCACTTCCAGCAAGATAGCTCCGCGCTCACAGGCGAATCCAAGAGCATCCTCATGAACCAGGTGCGGTGGCTCAACCGCTACACCCAATATAACGTGACCATCGAGGGCCATGCCGACGAGCGCGGGACGCGCGAGTACAACCTTGCCCTCGGCGCGCGTAGAGCCATGGCGGTTAAGGGCTTCCTCGCGAGCAACGGTGTTGCTCCCGACCGTATCCGCACCATTTCCTACGGCAAGGAGCGTCCGATCGCGGTCTGCGACGAGCCGTCATGCTGGAACCAGAACCGCCGTGCCCAGACCGTGCTGAACACGCCGTCATTGGCCCGCAACTACTAGCCGCGAAGAGTTCGGATCGGCCGGTGCCACAAGACCGGCCAATCAAAGTTTAGCCCCAAAAAGGCGGACAAATGCGCTATGGTTTGGCGCGTTTGGCGCTTCGTTCCGTGCGTGAAGCGCCGTTGCCGGTTCAGGCGACAAGGTCCCCATCGTGATCCCATCGATTTCTCCATGGCGCGGGAGTCAGCGTTTCTTTGGCGTTGTTGTCGTTGCATTCGCGGCCCTCGGCCTCGCCCTGCCTTCCGCCGGCGCCCAACAGGCTGGCGATGCCGTTGCCAGCCGCATCAACAGGCTTGAGCAGCAATTCCAAGACCTTCAGGTCAGCGTGGGCACGCTCGAATCGTTCCTGCGCCCGAAGCCAGGATCGGTCCTGCCGCAGGAAGCTCCGCAGGCGGCACCAGACGCCCTGGCGAGCACAACCGCCATGGGTGATCTCGATGCGCGGGTCGGCGCGCTCGAGACGCAGATCGGGGCGCTGACCAACCAGCTCGAGCAGATTAGCAGGCAGATGGCAGCGCTCGAGGCGAAGCTTGCCGCGACGCCTTCTCCTCCTCCTTCACAGGCGCTGGCACCCCAGCCGACGCCCCGGCAGCCCGATGCCCCTCAGGCCGCTCAGCAGACTGCCGCGCCTCAGGAGCTGCCTTCTCAGGCGCTCGCTTCGACCGAGGACGACCCCGCAAAGCCACGCTGGTATGGATCGCCGACCGACGCCACCGATAACAAGCCGCAGTCGGTTCTGCCGCCTGCCTCATCCGGAGGGGCCTCGTCCGACCAAATCACCGCGGCGCTTCCGAGCGGCGATGCCCAGGCCCTGTACGAGCAGGGCTATGGCTCGATGTTGCAGCACGACTACGGGGCGGCGGAGGCTGCGTTCCGCCAGCTTGTCGCCGCGCACCCCAACGATCCGCTCGCCGGCAGCGCGCAATACTGGATTGGCGAGAGCTATTACGTGCGCGGCCAATACAAGAGTGCGGCCGACGCCTTCCTCATGGGCTACAAGAAGTACAAGGCGAGCGACAAGGCGCCAGACACGCTTCTCAAGCTCGGCATGTCGCTCGCTGAGCTGGGGCAGAAGGATGCGGCCTGCTCGACCTTCAACGAGCTCGCCAAGAAATATCCGAATGCACCGGAGCACGTGATCGACCAGGCCCAAGGCGAGCGCAAGAAGGCTGGATGCTGAGATGAGCGCGTTGCCAATCACTCGATCGGAGGCGCGCAAGCCCTTCGACCGGCTGGCGTCCTATCCCAAGCTCGCCCTTGCCGTCTCGGGCGGCCCCGACAGTCTTGCTTTGATGCATCTCGCCGCAGATTGGTGCGCGGCGCGGCATGAAGGCCCTGAGCTCCACGTCCTCACTGTCGACCACGGTCTTCGTGAAAGCTCGCGTGACGAGGCGCTCATGGTGGGTCGTCTGGCAGCGGCGCTGGGCCTTCGCCACACGATTCTCACTTGGGAGCGGCAAGGTGAGGCGTGCAGCGCGCTACAGTCGCGCGCACGAACCGCGCGCTATGACTTGATGGCGGGCTTTTGCCACGCGCACGACATCCCGGCGCTGGTCACCGCTCACACTCTCGACGATCAGGCCGAGACCGTGCTGATGCGATTGAAGCGGGGCAGCGGGCTCGATGGGCTCGCCGCCATTCCCCTCACGGGAAGCTGGTCGGGCATCGCCGTCGAGAGGCCTCTGCTCGATGTGACCAAGGCGCGACTGATCGCCACGCTTGAGGCACGCGGGATCGATTTCGTCTCCGACCCGAGCAATGCCGATACGCGCTTCGAGCGCGCGCGCGTGAGAGGAAGCGCGGGAGCGCTCGCCGCTCTCGGGCTCACGCCGGAAGCGCTCGCGCTTTCGGCGCGGCGCTTGCGCCGCGCGCGCGAGGCTCTCGATCACGCCGCCGCGAGCTTCCTCGCTCACGCGAGCGAGGTGAGCGCAGCGGGCTATGCGACGGTCGATCCCGGGGCGCTGCTTGGCGCGCCGGAGGAAATCGCGCTTCGCGCGCTTGCGCGCCTCATCGCCACGATCGGCGGTGGTGAGGAGCCGCTCAGGCTCGCCAAGCTCGAGGCCCTGCTCGGCTCGCTCGCAGTCAATCCCGGCAAGGCTCACACCCTCGGCCGCTGCCGGATCGGACCGCTCAAGGGGCGCCTCGGCATCTTCCGCGAAATGCGAGCGAATGCGCTGCCCGCGATCTTGCTCGAGCCGGGGATGCAAGCGCTTTGGGACAACCGCTTCAGGGTCGAGCTCGGCAGCGAGGAGCGCGAGAAGGTGACCGTGAGGGCGCTCGGTGAGCTGGGCCTGTGCCACTTGCGCGACCGTTTTCATGCTCTTGCCACTATGCCGCCACTTGCATCGCGGACCCTGCCTGCCTGCTTCAGGGGGGAATCTCTGGTCGGTCTCCCGGATCTCGCCTCTCTGACGGGATTCAGCCATCCGCCTCTCGCGTGCCGAGCGCGCTTCATCGGCGCCCTATCGCGTGGCAGAAGCGGAACGGCCGCGCCTTGGAGCCGTTGAGAAAGCATGCACCTCTTTGCGTTAGCTTTACTTGGCAAAAAAGCTGCAGGTTCCTATGTTAACCGGCGTTAGTATCTTCCAGAGGTGCCCCTGGGGGGCGCGGCTTCAGACGCCAGGGTCGCGCGCATAATCGAGCGTCAGGACAGTTCATGAATTCGAATTTCCGCAACTTCGCTATCTGGGTGTTTATCGGCCTTCTCCTGGTCGCTCTGTTCAACCTGTTCCAGAGCCCCGGCGTCCACGTGCGCGGCAACGAGATCAGCTTCTCGCAGCTGCTCTCGGAGGTGGACAGCGGCAACATCCAAGATGTGACCATTGCCGGCAATACCATCACCGGGCACTTCACCGACGGCCGCAACTTCCAGACCTATGCGCCGAATGACCCCAACCTAGTCGACAAGCTGAACCAGAAGGGCGTAAAGATCACCGCCAAGCCGTCTGAGGACGACGTGCCGTCTCTGCTCGGCGTGCTGGTGTCTTGGTTCCCGATGCTGCTCTTGATCGCCGTGTGGATCTTCTTCATGCGGCAGATGCAGTCGGGCGGCGGCCGCGCGATGGGCTTCGGCAAGTCGAAGGCCAAGCTGCTCACCGAGCGCCATGGCCGCGTGACGTTCGACGATGTGGCCGGCGTCGACGAGGCGAAGGAAGACTTGCAGGAGATCGTCGAGTTCCTGCGCGACCCACAGAAATTCCAGAAGCTCGGCGGCCGCATCCCGCGCGGCGCGCTCCTCGTCGGACCTCCCGGCACCGGCAAGACGCTGCTCGCGCGTGCCATCGCCGGCGAGGCCAACGTTCCCTTCTTCACCATCTCGGGCTCGGACTTCGTCGAGATGTTCGTGGGTGTGGGCGCATCCCGCGTGCGCGACATGTTCGACCAGGCCAAGAAGAACGCGCCCTGCATCATCTTCATCGACGAAATCGACGCAGTCGGCCGCCATCGCGGCGCAGGCTTGGGCGGCGGCAATGACGAGCGCGAGCAGACGCTCAATCAGCTGCTGGTCGAAATGGATGGCTTCGAGGCGAACGAAGGCATCATCCTGATCGCCGCCACCAATAGACCCGACGTGCTCGACCCGGCGCTCTTGCGCCCGGGCCGCTTCGACCGCCAGGTGGTGGTGCCGAATCCGGACGTGGTCGGCCGCGAAAACATTCTGAAGGTGCACGTCAAGAAGGTGCCGCTGGCGCCCGATGTAAACCTCAAGACCACCGCGCGCGGCACGCCCGGCTTCTCCGGCGCCGATCTCGCCAATCTGGTCAACGAAGCGGCGCTGATGGCGGCGCGGCGCAACAAGCGCATGGTGACGCAGGCCGAGTTCGAAGACGCCAAGGACAAGGTGATGATGGGCGCCGAGCGCAAGTCGCTGGTGATGACCGACGAAGAGAAGATGCTCACCGCCTATCACGAAGGCGGCCACGCCATCGTCGCGCTCAACGTCAAGGCGACCGACCCGGTGCACAAGGCCACCATCATTCCGCGCGGCCGCGCGCTCGGCATGGTCATGCAGTTGCCCGAACGCGACAAGCTGTCAATGTCGCTCGAGCAGATGACCTCGCGCCTTGCCATCATGATGGGCGGCCGCGTCGCCGAGGAAATGGTGTTCGGCAAGGAGAAGGTGACGAGCGGCGCCGCTTCCGACATCGAGCAAGCGACCAAGCTCGCCCGCCTGATGGTCACGCGCTGGGGCCTGTCCGACAAGCTCGGCACCGTGGCCTACGGCGAAAACCAGGATGAAGTGTTCCTCGGCTACCAGGTGTCGCGCCAGCAGAACATTTCGGAAGCGACTGCGCAGACGATCGACGCCGAAGTACGCAAGCTGGTCGAGGCCGGCTATGCCGAGGCGACGCAGATTCTCACCGACAAGCGCGCCGATCTGGAGACGCTGGCGCGCGGGCTCCTCGAATTCGAGACGCTGACCGGCGACGAGATCACCGACCTGCTCAAGGGCAAGCGGCCGGTGCGCGAGAGTGTGATCGAGCCGGCCACACCACGCTCCTCCGCCGTGCCGCCGGCCGGCAAGCCCCGCCCGCGGCCCGAGCCGCCTGCGGGCGAAGTCGCCCCGCAGCCGCAGGGGTAAGCGCGGAACTTTCAATCGTCATGGCCGAACTTGTTCCGGGGCACCTTGACCTCAACGGTGGCCGTCCTAGTCTTTAGCTATGAAAACCGAATCCATCGAGATCGACAGCGAAACGGCCGCTGCGTTGAAAACGCGTGCCGCCGAGCGGGGGGGTGAGCGTATCCCAGCTTGTCGCTGAGCTTGTTTTGCTTGCCATCGATGACGAAACAATCGCCGAGCTTGATCGTCGCTGGGCGGCAATCGAGCAAGGCCAGTCGGCCGTTCCGCACGCCGAAGTCGAAGCCTGGCTGCGGACCTGGGGAAGTCCTGATTTCCGGCCTTGGAACCGGCGATGAATGTCGCGTGGTCGCGCGACGCGTTCGCCGACCTCGACCGCTTTGCCCATTTCCTTCACGATCGCTTTCCGGCCATGGCCAAGGTCATCGCTCGCGATCTGCTGGAAAAAGCCAAACTGCTAGAAACTAACCGGCAGCTTAAACATCCAATCGGCGGACGCGCCGAGTACCGTCAGGTCGTGCTGCATGTTCTTAGCGCCGCGTATGTCCTGCAATACCGTGTCGAGGCCAACCACGTCATTATCTTGCGTGTCTTCCATGGCCGCGAAGCGCGCGACCGCTAGCAATGCCCCTTCCAAACCGCGTCACGCCCTTCGGCCAACTTATCACCACGCCCGCGCGCGGGATGCTCATGGGCAATCGCGGCGGGCGCATTCACACCGACGACCGCAAGCTCACCG
>JBLMXO010000221.1:0-6633 GCA_050257815.1 Actinomycetota bacterium | reverse complement strand
TCGGGCCCGCAAACCTGAACCCATACGCATCGGAGACGTGTCGGACTGGGGCTATCGGATCGCGTTGGAGAACCTCCCGATATCGACCGAGAATGTCTTCACGAATTACGACGAATCAAATCCGGCAAGGATCGACTTCGCGTTATCCGACGGAAGTGAGCTGGAACTGGTCTTCCCGGAAGTTGGCGTTTGCTTTCTCATCTGCAACCCAAAGGGCCGACAGTTCGTACGCCCGCGAATTTCAAGAGCAGCTTTCCAGCCACTATTGGCTTTGTGCCAGTTCTGGGACCGGTGGAGCACGATGAGCAATTGTATAAATCCGAAGCTGCGCGCCTGGCGCTACTGACACATCGCGCGTCGAGAAATTTCCGCAACATTTGGTATCACATTCCCAAGAACTTCGATCAGTTCCGAGAACTCATCCAAGAAACTTGGCCGGGAATGGACATCAATCCTCCTGAGGTGGAGCTTGGTGGTGCCAAGCCCATCCTACGAATGTTCTGTCCCGAGGAAAGATACGCGCGGGAAATTTATTGGGCGGGCTTTGGATTTCAGGTCTGGTGCCAAATGCTTACGTATGTCATTGATGCAAAAGATGACTCTCTTTTGGTCATAGACGAGCCGGACATCTATCTTCACTCAGACCTTCAGCGTCAGCTTCTAAGCATTTTCTACGATCTGGGTCCGGACATCCTGATAGCCACGCACTCAACCGAAATCATCACAGAAGCTGAGCCGGGCGATCTTCTCGTCGTCAATAAGAGGGCTCGCTCTGCGAAACGCATCATGGACCCGAAGGGGCTTCAACAGCTCTTCGAGCTGCTTGGTTCGAATCTAAACCCTACTCTCACCCAGCTTGCAAAAGCCCGACGAGCCTTATTCGTCGAAGGGAAGGACTTTCAGATCTTGGGAGGGTTTGCTCGCAAGCTAGGCAGAAATGAAGTGGCAACACGGGCCGACTTCGCCGTGATACCTGTCGAAGGATTCAACCCAGCCAGGATAGAGGAATATTCAAAGGGCATAGAGCTTACGTTGGGTACTTCAATCCTTAAAGCGGTGGTCCTGGATCGCGACTACAGAACTGAAGCTCAGGTGCAAGAGCTGAAGACGGCTTTGGCCCGCACAATGTGCTTCGCGCACATCCATGACCGCAAAGAGATTGAGAACTACCTTTTAGAATCCGGCCTCTTGAGAGAGCCATTCGGAGCCGACTGTTTGAGCAGAGCGCTCGGACAGGCAAGGACATGGAGTTTAACGAGCAGCTCCAGGACTCCCTCCTGCGGATTACAGACTCGATCAAGCAAGAGGTGCTCGGTCTGTACATTACCCGCTACGTAGAGGGCCAAAAGGCGATTACGCGAAGCCTCGACGAGTCCACTCTCACTACACAAGCGGTCAAGAAATTCGACGAGGCCTGGGAGACTCTGGCGGGTCGTTTGGCTATCGTCCCCGGGAAGCGAGTCCTTGCGTTGCTGAACGCGCACTTGCAGGAGACCTACGGCATAAGCCTCTCCCCCTTGTACATAGTCAACCGCTTCAGGAGGGAGGAAGTGCCTGAAACGATCCAGTCACTTGTGAGCGACCTCGATAACTTCCGCCGCAGAACTCCATAGCCCGCAGCAATTTTGATGCTTCGGCATGATAGAACGCGGGCATTCCACGTGTGAGCCGAGCCAGATGCCGGGTTGGGCCAAAGATGCTACATGACCGTCGCGGAGCGACCGACTAAAAGCAACGCGCGCCATCTCCGGTCCCGAACGACGAGACATCCAACTATGGAAGTGACATGACCAGATCGATAGCGACGGCGCTGCTGCTTGGCCTCTTCGCCGCCATCCTCTCCTCGTCCGCGGTCGCGGAGGATGCCGCGCCGGCGCAGCCATCCAAGCTCGGCGAGTCCAAGCAGTTCGGCACCATCAAGGTTACACCCCAGTCCGTCTCGGTCGACGGGGCCAACGCGGACGTCGTGCTGCGCATGGACAACGTCGGCGACGAGGAGAAGGAGATCGCCTTCCTTCTGTTCGTCGACGTGCATTCGGAGACCGGCGCGCTCGGCGACTACGATTTCGCCAGGACCCGTTGCGACGGGACCATTCCGCCCAAGGGGAGCTTCGACTGCAAGCTGGCGCTGATCTTCCCCGCGCCGCCGAAGCAGATCTCGATCAAGGTCGGCGAAGGCATGGCGGGAGAAACCGTCAGTTTCACTCTCGCCCCCTGATTTTCGCGCTACCGGCCTCTGGCCTACTTGAGCGCGTTGCTCGATGCGCTACCGCTTCGCTACTTGAGCGCGTTGCTCGATGCGCTATCGCTTCGCTGCTTGAGCGCCCCTCTTTCTGCATGCGCTACCGCTTCGCTGCTTGAGCGCCCCTACACCTTCCCCGCCTCAGTCGCCGCCGGCACCTCGATCAGGCGACCCGACTTGACGTCGTAGATGTAGCCGTAGATCGACACGTCGCCGGGCACCAGCCTATGGGACCTGATGCGCTTCACGTCGGCGGTGACGCTCTCGACCTGGTTCTTGATGGTCAGCCAGTCGATGAAGTCGCCTTCCGCCGAGCCCGGCCCGTGGCCGACGTCCTTCCAGCCGCCAGGCCCGATCTCGGCGGTGTCGAGGCTCTGCCTGAGCAGCCCGCGCATCACCTCGTCGGTGAAGGTCTCCATGCCGCAATCGGTGTGGTGGATCACGAACCACTCTTTGGTGCCGAGCAGCTTGTGCGAGATCACCAGCGAGCGGATGGCGTCGTCGCTGGCGCGGCCGCCGGCATTGCGGATCACATGGGCGTCGCCTTCGGCGAGGCCGGCGAACTTGGCGGGGTCGAGCCGGGCATCCATGCAGGTGAGGATGGCGAAGCGGCGGGCGGGCGGCATCGCCAGCTTGGCCTTGTCGCCGAAATCTCTGGCGTAGGTCGCGTTCGCCGCGAGCACCTCGTCGTGCACCTTGGTCATGGCAGTCCTCCCATGCCTATCGTCTTGTCCAGCCGGAGTCTGGCACAGCACGTGCGCCCGCGTCACCCGTCTGCCTGTGGTCGTCAAGCCCGGCCGAAGTGCGGGGTATCCATGAATTTCCTCGCAGCAAAAGCGTGGATGGCCACCCGGGTCCGGCTTCGCCGGCCCGGGCGCAGGCTCAAGACAAGCCCGGCACACGCGCGTGACCACCGACGATGTTCGAACTTACCCCCGCCCCTCGCAGCGCGCTTACACTTCGCATCACCTCGTCCACTTAAGGGCGCGCTCATGAGGCGTCATGGAGAGCGGGACGGGGCGCGGCGCCTGCGGGGCTTCTTCGCAAAGAAGCAACTCGGGCGGCATCGGAGCTCCTCCCGGGACCACTATGAGTCCCCGCTGGGAGCCAGCTGACGACTTGATCGTTGCGCTACCGGCCTTTGGCCTACTTGAGCGCGATGGGATCAAGAGAAAGCGAGGCCCGGTGCCGAACCATTCGAGGAGACGCCGCAAATGACATGCGCTTGTGCGTGCGCCGAAGCTGCGCCTTGCGCTCAAGCAGCGCGAAGCGCGGTAGCGCACCCAATAGATGCGCGTGTGGCGCGCCGAGAGGCGCCCGCCATGGTCCGAGAGGATCGCGGATCCATAAGGCTTGCGTCTTTCGGCGCGCCATCCCCCCTCACCTTGCCAAGGAAGATTCTCGGCGAGAAATTTCCGCATGCCCTTTTTATCGTCATGCCCGGACTTGATCCGGGCATCCACGATTTGAACGGGCGGCAAATGAAGACGATGGCCACCCGGGTCCGGCTTCGCCGGCCCGGGCGCAGGCTCGAGACAAGCCCGGCAATGACGCAGCAAACTAATTGCGATGCAGCAAGGAACGACGAGACGATGGTCGAGTTCGAAGCGGAATCAAAGCAGCCCACGGCGGAGGATTGCTTTCGCCTCTATGCCGAGAGGCTCCAGCTCTGGCGGCTGTGCAGGCAAACGTCGTGCCTCAGGGCGCACGCCTGCCGCGGCGATCCTCATCATTGCTGCTCACGCTTCGCCGATTGGGCCGAGGCCGTGAAGACCGCGGCGATGCGCGAGCGCCATGCCAACGACCCCGCCGCCCAAGCCCTGCGCGCGGAGTTGGGCCAGAGGCTCAGGCGCCTCGCCGCGACGCTGCGCGACGAGCCGTGAGGCCCGTGCCAGGCCTAGTGTAGGCCTGCCCTGCCAGCGGGTTGACCCGGAGCGCGACCTATTGTGTAACGCGCCAGCAAAGGCGCGCGCCGCCTCGGCCCTCCCCGCAAAAAGAGCCCCGCATGGCAGATCAGCCGAGACTCTCAGAGGACGTGAAAGCCTATCTCGACGAGGCCAACGCCACGAGCGAGCCGGCGCGCACGGCGTGGCTCGCCTTCCTCCTGCTCCTCACCTACGTGATCGTGACGCTCGCCTCGGTCAGCCACAAGGACCTCCTCCTCAACTCACCGGTCAAGCTGCCGATCATCAACACCGAGATCCCGCTCGTCGGCTTCTTCCAATACGCGCCGGCGATGCTGCTCCTCGTCTATCTCTCGCTGCTCGTGCAGCACGTCATCGTGGCGCGCAAATATCGCCGCTTCACCGACGCCATCATTCCGCTCGAGCACGAAACCGGAGCCGAGCACCCGGCGCGCGAGCGCGTGCATGCTTACGCCTTCTCGCAGATCCTGGCCGGCCCAAGGCCGCATCGCATCACCAAGCTGATGATGCAGCTCATCGTGTACGTGACCTTCGCGCTGCTGCCGATCGCCACCCTGCTCTATTTCCAGATCAAGTTCCTGCCCTATCACGAGGTGTGGATCACTTATTGGCACAGGCTCGCGGTGATCCTCGGCTTCGCCATGCTGATCCTGCTCACGCCGATCATGCAGCACGCGCCGCCGAAGCGGAGATGGGACGTGCGGCTCGGGCCGCCGGCGGAGGCTTGGGAAGTGTCGGGCCGGCAGGTGGTGATGATCCTCCTGCTGCTCCCGGTGGTGCTCGGCTTCAGCTGGCTGATCGCCACCGTCCCCGACGAGTGGATCGACCGGCGGCTCGGCTTCGTCGCCCCGCCGAGTGCCGCGATCGGGCCAGTCGGCGAGGAGAAGCTGCTCAACCCGATCGTGCGGCGGATGTTCTACGACCTGCTCCCCGACGACGGCAGCAAGGGATGGTGGCGGCGCTTTCTGCTCTCCTATCGCGTGCTCATCGTCGAGGACACCGATCTCGGCGTCGAGGCGCCGGCCAATCTCGTGCTGCGCGAGCGCGATTTCCGCTACGCGCTGCTCAACCGCTCGGACTTTCATCGCGCCGATCTGACCTGGGCCGATCTCCGCGCCGCGCAGCTGTGGCGGAGCACGATGCGGGGCAAGCTCAACGATACGCAGCTTCAGGGCGCGGTGCTGAAAGAGGCGGAGCTTGAGGGCGCGCAGATGGCGTCGGCCTCGTTGCAAGGGAGCGATCTCAGTCGCGCCGCGCTTCAGGGCGCCGTTCTCCGCTACGCCAAACTGCAAGGCGCGAACTTACGCGGCGCCGAGCTCGAGGGCGTCGATCTTGAGTTCGCGCAGTTGCAAAGCGCCGATCTCGAAGGCGCGCAGCTCCAGGATACCGATCTCGAGGGCGTGCAGCTCGAAGGCGCGGTTCTGTCGGGGGCGGAGATCTGGCTCGCCAAATTTCCGCACGCGCTTGCCGAGCAACGGCCCGTGCCGGTGGGTCTAGCCGATATGAAAATGTCGGCGCCGACGGTTGAGGCCAAGGCGAAGCTGAAGCAGGGACTCGAAGCCGACATCAACGACCCCGAGCTGCGCGGCGTGGTGATGGCGCGCCTCGGCGACATCCTGAGCAACGAGCCGCAGAACTGGGACGATGCACAGAGCTGGCAGGACTATATCGAGAGCGCGAAGCCGCCCACGGCTCAGGAGCTCGCCGCGTTCCATGCCAAGCTCGCGTGCGACGACACGGGCGCCATCGCGGCCGCCATCGCGGTGCGCGCCAAGGATTTCGAAGCCGAGCATTTCGGCAGAGGCTACGCCAAGCCCTTGGCGGAGTCGCTGCTCGACAAGGACTGCACGGGCGGAAGGGCGCTGACCCCCGAGACGCGCGCAGCGCTCAAGAGCCTCGCCTCAGCGCCAGAGTAATGCCCGGGTCGGGCGCCGCGATTAGATTAGGGTTCAGGCGCGGTCGGCGACCCAGACGCCCGAGCAGACGCCAGAGGGCCCAGTGCCGTGCCAGTTGCCGCTGCCCTTGACCTTGGTGAACCTGCCGACGCCGACGGCCTGGCGCGGGCCTGCCACGCCGTTGATCTTGGTCTTGCCCTGGCCCCAGATCTGGCCGTTCAGGAAGATCTTGTGCGCCACGAAACGTCCGCTCGTCGCCGAGATGTGGCCGCCGTCGATGGCGACGCCGATATTGATGATGCCGCAATGGCCGTTGGTGGTCGTCAGCACCATCTTCCAGCTTCCGTCGAATGGGGAGGCGAACGCCGGCGCGGCGAAAGCGAGGGTGGCGACAGCGGTGGTGAGAGCCAAGGCGCGCATGCGATTGCCGATCATGGGAGTCCTCATGGCTGCGTTGTCATCGTCCGAGGGCAGCCTGCACCAACTGCGTTAACGGAGCATGGCAGCGCGAGTTCCAATTTGGTGATGAGAACCGATGCGCGCGCAAAGAAAAGGGGCCGGTGAGGAGACG
>JBLMXO010000220.1:0-3209 GCA_050257815.1 Actinomycetota bacterium | reverse complement strand
GGCGTACCGGCGGGCGAGCACGCCTTCCACATCCATGCCGTGGGCAAATGCGACGCACCCGACTTCAAGACGGCGGGTGGTCACTTCAATCCGACCAACGCCAAGCATGGATTGATGAACGCGGCCGGTCCACACGAAGGCGACATGCCGAACATTTACGTCCCTGCGGATGGAAAGCTCGAGATCGAAGTGCTCAACCCCAAAGTGACGGTCGCTGCTCTGCACGACGCCGACGGCTCCGCGCTTGTCATCCACGCCGGCGCCGACGACTACAAGACTGACCCTGCTGGCAACGCCGGCAACCGCATCGCCTGCGGGGTGATCAAGCCTTAGCTTTTACCATTCCTCGCTTGAAAGTGGCTCGCCCCGTGCGCCCAAGCACAAAGCTCTAGCCACGAGAGCCCGGACGGGGGTCTTGGCCTGCTCTGACCCCTCCCGACCCTCCCCCTCGCACGAGGAGAAGGGTCAAGCTTGCTTTGATTGCCCCCGCCCCGGTTCTTGCGTTATGAAGGCCGGAAAGCCTGGGCAACAAACCGCAGAAACCATGGACAACGCCAAGTTGGCGGCGAACCGGCCGCTCTCCCCGCATTTGCAGATCTACCGGCCGATGATGACGATGATGATGTCGATCGCGCATCGCATCTCGGGCGCGGCTAATGCGATCGGCTTCTTGCTGCTCGCCTGGTGGCTGGTCGCCGTCGCCGAGGGGCCTCATGCCTACGCCAAGGTCGAGCACTTCTATGCGAGCATCGGGGGCCGCTTGCTGCTCTTCCTGTTCAGCTGGTCGCTGATCCACCACATGCTGGGCGGCATCCGCCACCTCATCTGGGACACCGGCCGAGCGCTCGACAAGACGAGCATCGAGGTCATGGCCTGGCTCACTATCCTGAGCTCGATCGCTCTCACCATCCTCGTCTGGGTCGCGGGCTACGCGCTTCGCGGAGGAAGCTGAGATGGCGACACCTCTCAAGAAAGTTCGCGGCCTCGGCGCAACGCATCGTGGTACCGACACCTTCTGGCGCCAGCGGGTGACGGCGATCGCCAACATCCCGCTCACCATCTTCCTCATCCTCGCCATCGTGAGCCATATCGGCTCGAGCTACGAGGAGGTGGGAGCCTATCTCGCCCACCCGATCGTCGCGCTCGTCATGCTGGCGCTCATCATCTCTGCCGCGATCCATCTCCGCATCGGGCTGAAGGAGATCATCGAGGATTACGTTCACGCCGAGGGCATGAAGGTCGCGGCGATCGTGCTTGCCACTTTTTTCGCCTATGGCGTCGGCCTCGCCGCCCTGTTCGCCATCATCAAGATCAGTCTCGGAGCCTGAAGCTGAAATGCCGCAAGACGCAACGCCGCCCACCAACGCACCGACAGTGAACGGCCGCGCCTATCCCATTATCGACCATGCCTATGACGTGGTGGTGGTCGGCGCCGGCGGCTCTGGCTTACGCGCCGTGGTCGGCGCGAGCGAAGCGGGCCTGCGCACAGC
The DNA here is from genome assembly GCA_050257815.1 of Actinomycetota bacterium. Lineage (GTDB taxonomy): Bacteria > Pseudomonadota > Alphaproteobacteria > Rhizobiales > Methyloligellaceae > Methyloceanibacter. Next base: position 1,719 of record JBLMXO010000220.1, on the reverse strand, counting down.
CTGCATCAGCAAGGTCTTCCCCACCCGCTCGCATACCGTTGCGGCGCAAGGCGGCATTGCCGCGGCTCTCGGCAACATGGGCCCCGACGATTGGCGCTGGCACATGTACGACACGGTCAAGGGCTCTGACTGGCTCGGCGACCAGGACGCGATCGAATATCTCTGCCGCAATGCGCCGCAAGCCGTTTACGAGCTCGAGCATTGGGGTGTGCCCTTCTCGCGCACCGAGGACGGTAAGATCCTCCAACGCGCCTTCGGCGGCATGACCACCGACTACGGCAAGGGTTCGGCCAAGCGCACCTGCGCCGCCGCCGACCGCACCGGCCATGCCATGCTGCACACTATGTATGGCCAGGCGCTCCGCCACTCGGCCGAGTTCTTCATCGAATATTTCGCCATCGATCTCATCATGGACGACGAGGGCCGCTGCCGTGGGGTGCTCGCGCTCAACATGGCTGACGGCAGCATCCACCGCTTCCGCGCCCACCAGACGATCCTCGCCACCGGCGGCTATGGCCGCGCTTATTTCTCCTGCACAAGCGCCCATATCTGCACCGGCGACGGCAACGCCATGGTGCTGCGGGCCGGCCTTCCGCTCCAGGACATGGAGTTCGTGCAGTTCCATCCCACCGGCGTCTATGGCGCCGGCGTGCTCATCACCGAGGGCGCGCGCGGCGAAGGCGGCTTCCTGCGCAACGCCGAAGGCGAGAAGTTCATGGAGCGCTATGCGCCTTCCGCCAAGGACCTCGCCTCGCGCGATGTCGTCTCACGCGCCATCACCATCGAGATCAGGGAGGGGCGCGGCCACGGTCCTGATAAGGACTACATGCACCTCCATCTCGACCATCTCGATCCCAATCTCCTCGATGAGCGGCTGCCCGGCATCAGCGACCTCGCGCGCATCTTCGCCGGTGTCAACGTCAAGGATGCCCCGATCCCGGTCATTCCGACCTGCCACTACAATATGGGCGGCATCCCTACCAACATGCACGGCGAGGCGATCGCGCCGAGGAACGGCGATCCCGACGCGACCGTGCCCGGGCTGATGGCGCTCGGCGAGGCCTCATGCGTGTCGGTGCATGGTGCGAACCGCCTCGGTTCGAACTCGCTGATCGACCTCGTCGTGTTCGGCCGCGCCGCTGCGCACCGCTGTGCCGAGCTGATCAAGAAGGACAGCGCCATCCCCGAATTGCCCAAGGGCGCGGGGATGAGCGCGATCGAGCGGCTCGATAGATTCCGCTACGCCAATGGCGGCACGCCGACCGCTCAACTTAGGCTTCGCATGCAGAAAACCATGCAGCGCGACTGCGCCGTGTTCCGCACCAAGGACGTGCTGGAAGAGGGCGTGAAAGCCATCAAGCAGGTGTGGGACGACGAGGCCGACATCAAGACGACCGACCGCTCGCTCATCTGGAATACCGACCTGATCGAGACGCTCGAATTCGACAATCTCATTTCTCAGGCCGCCGTTACCGTTCAGGGCGCCCTCGCCCGCGAGGAGTCGAGAGGCGCCCATGCGCGTGAGGACTTCCCCAAGCGCGACGACGAGGACTGGATGAAGCACACGCTGTCTTATGCCGATTACGGCACGCACACGGTGACGCTCGACTTCCGGCCGGTGCACAATTTCACGCTGTCGAACGAGGTGGCTTACATCCAACCGAAAGAGCGCGTGTACTGAGAGCTATGTCCCGTCCTTGTCGGGAGGCGCAGCGAGCA
>JBLMXO010000219.1:0-7536 GCA_050257815.1 Actinomycetota bacterium | reverse complement strand
GTTCGACTATTACGCGCTCGTGCTCGGCTGGGCGCCCACCTATTGCCGGGGCGAAGGCAAGCTGCGCCATGATGCGGAATGCGACGCCCATGTTCCGCATGCTTTCGTGCTGCACGGGCTCTGGCCGCAATATGCCAAAGGCTGGCCCGAGGATTGCCCGACGGGAACGCGTCCCTGGGTGCCGAATTCCGTGATCGAGGACATGCGCGACCTCATGCCGAACAAGAATCTCGTCATTCACGAATATCGTGTGCACGGCACCTGCTCGGGCCTCGATCCCGTGCAATTTTTCGGAGTGGCGCGCGAACTCTATGAGCGGATCAACGTCCCCGACGCCTTCCGCGCGCCGACCGCGCCATCCTCTCTGTCAGCCGGCGAGATCGAGCGCGAGTTCACCGCCGCCAATCCCTGGCTCAAGCCCGACATGATGGCGGTGAGTTGCCGCGGTCCCAATCTTCTCGATATCCGTGTCTGCTTCGGCCGCGATCTCTTCCCGCAGGCTTGCGGAGCGAACGAGGACGAGAAGCGGCTCTGCCCGGCAAGCACGATCGTCGTACCGCCGCTCGCGCACTGAGGTCCGCTAACCTAGAAGCGGTAGATCAGAGAACCGCGATAGGTGTTTCCGCTGGGATCGTAGGTGACCGATCCGCCCGGATAGTTGACCTTCTCCGAGTCGAAGTCAGTGAACTGATAGTCGAAGCGCGCGCTCCAATTTGGATTGAGCGCAACTTCAGCGCCGCCGCCGGCGCTCCACCCAAAGAAGTCCGCGCTGCCACCGCTGCCGCCTGGGCCTTTGATCGGCAGGTCGGCATTCGCCCAAGCGCCGCCGAACGTACCGAAGACGAGAACGCGCGGGGTGATGGCGTAGCCGGCGCGGAGACGAAGATCGGCCATGGTATCAATGCTTGGGCTGGCGAGATTCGCACCGCCATTGAAGTGCCGACTGCCGCTGATATCGGCGCCGAGGACGTCGCCTTCGATGCCGAGCACGACCGGACCTCTCTGCCAGCTCCAGCCGCCGATGACGCCGCCGAGCACGCCGTTGGAGTCGATCGACCCGCTCAAAGGCGAGAAGTCGTAGCTCACCGTGGCGCCGCCGATGGTGCCGCCGAGATACCAGCCTTCGAACACATTCTCCGGGGGTAACGGCTGGTCGTAGGCAGAGGGCAGCGGATATGGCGGAAGGTCGGCACTAAGAACTGGGCTTGAGGCCGTGGCGCCGGCCGTTAGCGCGGCAGCTAAAACCACAGCCTGGTACAATCGCGTACGCATTACTGGTTCCCTCACGATCGGGGGCTCCGGTCCGTCGTCGCGCCAGCACGAGAAGTGCACTGGACCAAGCGCTCACGGCCCCAGGGTAGTGCCCTACCCTGACCCGAGGGTTAACCGTGAACCGAGGCGAAAAATGGCAAGGTAAGCGGCAGGTTAATGACCATCCAGAGGCGGGATCGCGCAGTAATATCACGCTAAACGTCAGGCCCCGGGCGTTACCGCCCGGAATAAGGCAACGCAGCCCTGCCTCTCTAGCTCGACCTCGCCGAATCGTCGACGAAGGCCCTCCGACAAGGACTCGAAGTCGTCCTCGCGGTTATTGAACACACCCTTCGCGTTATAGAGATCCAACAGCTTTCGCGCCGCCGCATTCGGTGTGACGCCGCGTCCAAGAATTGTGGCGCCGAACAGCACGGCGCGCGGATGCATGAGCGGCTTGAGATGGTCGACCGCCGCGAGCTTCTCGCTCATGCGGCCGGGAAGGCAATGCAGCACATAAGTGAGCCCCACACTATTGAAGTGCCCTTTTCCCCTCGGGATTCGGGCGAGCAGATTGACCTGGCACAGGTTTGGACTGAGACGTGCAAGCCGCCGCGCCGCGCGGTCGAGACAATTTTGGTTGATGTCGAGCAAGACCAGGCGTTCGAACCTAACGCCGTTCGCGCGGTCGAGAAAAAAACCAGTGCCGATGCCCGCCTCGAGATGGTTTGCCGAGAGATTGGCGCGGTACAGTTCGATCAACCGCCGCGTTGGGCAACCCCAGGCGAGATGGTTCGACAGCCCGTGCACCACGAGGTCGTAAACGGTGAGCATCGCGGGTGTGTAGATCGCGTGCGCTTTCGCGACCGCCTCCGCGTCGGTTTGCAACGCCGCCATATACCTCTCTCTTCCAATCGCAATGCTCTCTCGCTTAAGGATGACATGACCTCACAACTTGACCATCACATGGCGCGCAACGGTGTAATCCTCAAGCGCGTACATCGAGAGGTCCTTGCCGTAGCCCGAGGTCTTGAGACCGCCATGCGGCATTTCGCTTACCAGCATGAAATGCGTGTTGACCCAGGTACAGCCGTAGTGAAGCCGGGCAGCCGTCGCCATGCCCTTGCTGATGTCTGAGGTCCACACCGATGAGGCGAGTCCATAGTCGCTGTCATTGGCCCAAGCGACGGCCTGGTCGACATCGTCGAAGCGGGTGACCGACACTACCGGTCCGAACACTTCTTTGCGCACGATCTCATCATTCTGCAACGCGCCTGCGACGACCGTCGGCTCAAAGAAGAAGCCCTTGCCACCCGGGGACTTACCGCCCGCGGTAATCTCGATGTGCTTCTCTTTCGCGGCGCGCTCGACGAAGCCGCCGACGCGCGATTTTTGCGCCTTGGAGATCAGTGGCCCAATTTCGTTCTCGTCATCGTTCGGCGAATTGAACTTGATCTCCTTGATCGCGCTCGACAGGTCGGCCACCAGATTGTCGTAGACCTTCTTGCCGGCATAGACGCGGCAGGCTGCGGTGCAATCCTGACCGGCGTTGTAGTAGCCGAAGGACTTAAGCCCGGCGACCACCGAGGCGATGTCGGCATCGTCGAACACGATGACCGGCGCTTTCCCGCCGAGCTCGAGATGCGTACGCTTTATGTGCGCCGACGCCGCTTGCAGCACTTTCTTGCCGGTGTCGACGCTGCCGGTGAGAGACAGCATGGCGATCTTCGGGTGATTGATCAGCGCATGTCCAGTGGTTGAGCCGCGCCCGGTGACGACATTCACCACGCCTTCGGGGAAAATATCGGCGATGATCGTGGCGAGCTTCAGCGTCGTCAGCGGCGTTTGCTCCGACGGCTTGAGCACGATGGTGTTACCCCCTGCCAAGGCCGGTGCGAGCTTCCATACCGCCATCATCAGCGGATAGTTCCACGGCGCGATCGAGCCCACGACGCCGATCGGGTCGCGCCGGATCATCGAGGTGTGGCCTGCCATATATTCGCCGGCCACCGCGCCATGCATGTTGCGGGCAGCGCCGGCGAAGAAGCGGAAGCAGTCGGATACCGCCGGCATCTCGTCTTGCAACATGCGAATCCTGGGCTTGCCCGTGTTCAGAGCTTCGAGCACGGCAAAGGCCTCGGCCTCCTTGTCGATCGCGTCGGCGAGCTTCAGCAACAGGGCCGAGCGCTCGGCCGGCGTGGTGCGTGACCAGGTTTGAAATGCCTTGGTCGCCGCCTCGACCGCAGCGTCGACCTGCGCGGGGGACGCATCGGGTAGAGCGACGATCGTCTCCTCGGTCCTCGGATTGATCACCGCCTCCGGCGCGTCGGCGCCGGCAACGAACTTGGCGCCAATCAACATATTCGTGTCGAGCATGGACGTTCCTCCGCCTCAAACTTTGCGACCGGTGCTATTTAGTTGATCCGCCGGTGTGCTCGCCTTCGCGCGTTAGATAATAGGCGCAAAGGATCGGCAACAGGGTGACGGCGATGACGAAGACCGCGACCACGTTGGTTACCGGGCGCTGCCGTGGACGAATGAGTTCCGACAGCATCCAGATCGGCAGCGTCGATTGCTGGCCCGCGGTGAAGGTCGTGACGATGACCTCATCGAAGGACAGCGCAAAGGCGAGCATGCCGCCAGCGAGCAACGCTGTCCCGATCTGCGGCAAGATCACGTGACGGAAGGTCTGGAAGCTGTTGGCGCCGAGATCCATGGACGCCTCGACCAAATTGCGCGACAGCCGCCTGAACCTGGCGATGGCATTGTTGTAGACGACGACGATGCAGAACGTCGCGTGCCCAAGCACGATGGTCCAGATCGAGAAGTCGATGCCCATGATGTCGAAAGCCGAGCGCAGCGAGATACCGGTGATGATGCCGGGCAGTGCGATGGGCAGGACGAAGAGCAGCGAGATCGTCTCGCGGCCGAAAAACTTGGCGCGCGACAGCGAAGCGGCGGCAAGCGTGCCGAGGATCAGGGCGAGAATGGTGGCAATCGCCGCCACCTCGAGCGAGAGATAAAGGGGCGGCCAGATGTCAGGCCGGTCGAACCAGGCGACGCGAAACCATTTGGTGGTGTAACCGGGCGGGGGGAAAGCGAAGCTCTTGTCCTCGGTGGTGAAGGCGTAAAGTAAAATCAGCGCCAAGGGCAGGTGCAGGAACAAGAGTCCGCCTATCGCCGCGATGCGCAGTCCGAGAGGCTTGTCGCGATTGGCGTCAGAGGACATCGAACGCCCCCATGCGCTTCGCCACGTAGAGATAAATGCCCATGATCACCATGGGAACGACAGTGAAGGCGGCCGCGAGCGGAATGTTTCCTGCCGTGCCCTGGAGCGTGTACACCGCCTGCCCGATCATGAGGCGCGAATTGCCGACAATGGTCGGCACGATGTAGTCGCCGAGCGTGAGCGAGAAGGTGAAGATCGAGCCGGCGATGATGCCGGGCAGGGCGAGCGGAAAGATCACCGTCCAGAATGTCTGCCGCGGCTCTGCGCCGAGATCGGCCGAGGCCTCGATATAATTGACGGGCACCCGTTCCAGCGCTGCCTGGATCGGCAGGATCATATAAGGAAGCCACACATAAACGAACACGAGGAAGGTGCCGATATAGCTGAACGACAGCGACGGTCCGCCGACGACTGGTAGCGCGAGAAGTCCGTTGAGCAGGAAAGAGAGATGCAGCCCGCTCGCGATCCAGGTCAAGATCCCCTCCTTGGCCAGAATCAGCTTCCAAGCATAGATCTTGACGAGGTAGCTCGACCACAGCGGCATCATCACCGCGAGATAGAACAGCGCCTTGGTCCAGCCGCGCGCATAACGCGCCGCGTAATAGGCGATGGGAAAGGCGATCACCGCGGCGGCCAGCGTGACACACGCCGACATCATCACCGTGCGCAAGATGATCTGGAGGTTGGCCGTCTCGAGCAGTTGCTTATAGGTCGAGAGCGTGAACTCGTGGATGACGAGACCCGAATAGTCGTCGAGCGAATAGAAGCTTTGCAGGAGGAGCGCGAACAGCGAGCCGACATAGACCACGCCGATCCATAACAGCGGCGGCAGCAGCAGCAGGAAGGTCAGGAGCTTGGGGCGCGTGAAGAAGACGTCGGAAACTTTGTCGAGGACGCCGCCCCTTCCTTCCGTGATTACCGCTTGGCTCATGCCCCGTCCTCCATGGTGACCATGGCCGATTTGGGCCAAATGAGCCGCACGCTATCGCCCTCCTTGAAGTTTCCTGCTCCGTCGGCGGACACTTCAGCATGGATGCGAACATCGCCGCTTTCCACGCCAAAACGCGTGACCGAGCCCTGATAGGAGACCATCTTGATCTCGCCATCGGTGGCGGCGCTTCCCGCCGGCACCTTCGTGTCGGGCGTGAACACCCCGATCCGCTCTGGTCTAAGGCTTGTCCACTTTTTGGCTCCACCATGGCGCGCGGCAAACTCGGGAGCGAGCACATTGGACGATCCGACGAAATCGGCGACGAAACGGGAGCTCGGCCGTTCGTAGATGTCGGACGGCGATCCGACTTGGACGATCTTGCCGTCGTTGAAAATCGCGACGCGGTCGGCCATCGACAGCGCCTCGCCCTGGTCGTGAGTGACGAACACGAAGGTGATGCCGAGCTTCTCTTGCAGCGCTTTGAGCTCCTCCTGCATCTGCTCGCGCAGCTTGAGATCGAGGGCACCAAGCGGCTCGTCGAGGAGCAGCACCTTGGGTCCGTTCACCAGAGCGCGTGCGAGAGCCACGCGCTGGCGCTGCCCGCCGGAAAGTTGCGAAGGACGGCGATCTTCGTAACCGGCGAGCTTGACCATGGCGAGCGCGTCCCTCGCTTTGATCTCGCGCTCGACCTTAGGCATGCCCTTGATGCGAAGCCCGTAGGCGACGTTCTCGCCGACGGTCAAATGCGGAAACAGCGCATAGTCCTGAAACACGGTGTTGACGTTGCGCTTATAGGGCGGCACGCCTTCGGCGGTCTCACCGAAGATCTCGATATGCCCTTCGTTAGGCTGCTCGAAACCCGCGATCAGCCGCAAGCACGTGGTCTTGCCCGAGCCCGAGGGACCGAGCATGGCGAAGAATTCGCCCTCGGCAATGTCGAGAGTCACGCCGTCGACGGCTCTCACCGAGCCGAAGCGGCGTGAGACATTCACGAATCTAACGGCAGGCGACATTGGCTGCGCCGTCGTGGGAGCGGCCCCGCTCCTTAGAGTGGGGACCGCTCTTAGTTAGACGCATCACTTGCCAAGAATGGCGATATAGTCCTTCGCCCATTGCGAGTAAGGGACACAGCTGCCCTCTGCCTCGCACTTCGCCGTCGGCGTGCGCCAGAACCAGATCTTGTCGAAGTTGTCGTAGCCGTTGGTGGCGCAGCCCGTATCGGTGAGCAGCTCGTTGCCCTTGCAGGCAGCCGGCACCGCCGGAACCGATCCGAACCAAGCCGCGACGTCGCCTTGCACTTTCGGGCTCAGCGAATGCTCAAGCCATTTATAGGCGCAGTTCGGATGCTTGGCGTCCGAGTGCATCATGGTGGTGTCGGCCCAGCCTGTTGCCCCTTCCTCGGGAATGGTCGAGGCCACGGGTTTCTTGTCACCCTCGAGAAGATTGACCTGGAACGGCCATGACGACGAGGCGACAACACCTTCGTTCTTGAAGTCGTCCACCTGCACCATCGCATCATGCCAATAGCGGCCGACGAGCGCGCGTTGCTTCTGCAGCAGCTCGATCGCGGCCTTGTACTGGTCTGGCGTAAGCTCATAGGGGTTGGTGATCTTGAGCTCAGGCTTCGTCTTCATGAGATAGAGAGCCGCGTCGGCGATGTAGATCGGGCCGTCATAGGCCTGCACGCGTCCCTTGTTGCTCTTGCCGTCGGGAAGCGTCTGCTCGACGAACACCACCGACCAGCTCTTGGGCGGGTCCTTGAACACGTCGGTGTTGTAGGCGAGCACATTCGGGCCCCACTGATAGGGAACGCCGTAATGCACGCCGTCGACCGTGTGCCATGGCGCGTTCTGCAGACGCGGATCGACCGTCTTCCAGCTCGGGATCAAGTCGATATTGACTGGTTGCACCTTCTTGCCGGCGACCAATCTGAGCGACGCATCGCCGGAAGCCGTGACGAGATCGAACCCGCCCTGGTTCATCAGGGTGACCATCTCGTCGGACGTTGCCGCGGTCTTGACGTTGACCTTGCAGCCCGTTTCCTTCTCGAAGTCCGTCACCCAGTCATAGTTTTTGTCGGTCTCACCGCGCTCGATATAGCCAGGCCAAGCGACGATATCGACTT
>JBLMXO010000218.1:0-5714 GCA_050257815.1 Actinomycetota bacterium | reverse complement strand
GCATCTTCTCGCCCTTCAGGTTCTGCGTGGTGCCTACCGCTTCGAGCACGGTGACGTTGCCGAGGCCTTCCAGCGCGACGGTCTGGAGCGGGCGGAAGATGAAATGGGTCACATAGGGCGTAACGCCCTTCTTGGGCACATCGGCCGAATGCGCGGGCCCCTGGCCGAAGGCGATGAGCAGGCCGGAGAGCAACGCGAGCATCGCCACCTGCGGGCCAATCTTGGTCGAATGCGCTTTCATGGTTTCCTCCTTTGATGCGATCCGGTGTGCTCACCATGGAGGCTCGCAGCGCGGTGCGCTGTGGGATTTCCCACATCGAGAAGCCAACCCATGCAATTGCGCCCGCACTCGGCTATGCTCCCTCCCTCTTCCCTGGTGGGAGCGAGGCGCTCATGGCGGGATCAACCGTCACAAAGGCCGATTCTTCTCTCGCCGGCGTTGCGATCCTCGCGCGACTGTCGCCTGAGGCGCTCGGCAACGTGGAGCGACGCTGCACGTTCCGCCGCTACGAGCCGAGCGAATCGATCGTCGATTATCTCGATCAGACTGACGAAGTTTTCTTCATCATCTCAGGGGAGGTGCGCGTCACCATTTATTCGCTCGCTGGCAAGGTGGTGAGCTTCCGCGAACTCGGACCCGGCGAAGTGTTCGGAGAATATCCTGCGATCGACCGAGGGCCCCGCTCGGCAAGCGTCGAGGCGCACACGCCATGTCTCGTCGCCACGCTTCCCGGCGCGGCGTTCAGAGCTCTGGTCGAAACCGAGCCGGTGGTGGCTCTGGCGATGCTGCCGCAACTCGTGACCAAGATCAGGGCGCTCACCACGCGCGTCTACGAGTTCTCGACACTCGCCGTTAGTAACCGCATCCAGGCGGAGCTGCTTCGGCTCTCAAGCCTCGCCAAGAAAGAGGGCAACGGCGCCCGGATTGCTCCTGCCCCCACCCATACCGAGATCGCGGCTCGCGTAAGCACGCATCGCGAGGCAGTCACCCGCGAGCTTGCAAGCCTAGCGCGGCTGGGCCTTGTCGAGCGGGAGAAAAATGCTCTTGTGGTGACCGACCTTGAGCGCCTCGCCGAGATGGTTCACGCGGCCACCGGCGAGTAGATTGATGCGATCGAGGGAGCTGGAGTGAAGCCGGTGAAGCCTATCAGGATTTTTCGTCACGAAGACTGGATCCAGCCCGGCCGGCTGACCGAGTACCTCGCCATTCACAACGTGCCATGGGAGATGGTTCGTATCGACCAGGGAGATCCTGTCCCACCGAGCCTCGATGACGTGTCGGGTCTCGTTTTTCTCGGTGGCACTATGAGCGTCAATGACGGCCACGACTGGTTGACCGAGGAAATGGAGCTGATACGCCGGGCTGCCGCCGAAGGGCTGCCGATGCTTGGACATTGCCTCGGCTCGCAGCTCATCGCCAAGGCCCTGGGCGCGAGCGTCGCGCCGATGGCGGCGAAGGAGATCGGCTGGCACGAGGTTAGCAAGGCGAGCAACCCGATCGCCGGGGAGTGGCTCGGCGCGATGCCCGATCGCTTTGAGATCTTCATCTGGCACCACGATGCGTTCACTTTGCCTCCAGGTGCCGCGCCGCTCTACTCGAGCGCGCATTGTCCAATGCAAGCCTTCGCGCTCGGCAATACCGTCGCTACCGTTGCCCATCCGGAAGTCACGACTGCAATGCTGGACGAATGGCTGAGCATCTACGGCTACGATATTGAGCCCCTGTCCGCACGCGTTCAGCCCATCGAGCGGATTCGCGAGCGTCTTGCCGAGCGTTGCGCAACGATGCACCACCTGTTCACCGACAGACTCTATGACGCTTGGCTAGCACGGGTCTGCGCATACGTGCCAAGCGGCGTCATCGCTTGATGGAAGGAAGCCCTAGGGCATCGTGACGCGATAGATGCATTCGTAGCGCCCCTTCTCGCCGAGCTCCTTGAGCTCGCCTTGCACCTTGCACTTTATGCCAAGCTCCTCGGCGGCGCCCTCGAAGAATGGCAGCAGCTCGGGCCAAGTCAGATGGCGCTCGATGTCCAGCGCCTTGGCGATGCGGTCGTAGCGGGAGACGCCAAATACCCTCACCGTCGTCTCGTCGGGAAGATATTCGAGCACTTCGAAATTGTATTCGGGCGAGGCGGAATGCACGGCAGTGATGAACACGAGCAGCGGAGCGCGCGCGTCCCTCGGCAAATCGACGCCGAGCTCGAGCGCCTCCTTAGTCTTCAACTGGCCTAGTCTCCGGAACACCGCCTTGGAGACGGCGTCGGCCTCTCTCCAGCCGAACCGCTCGCCGACATTGGCAAGAGTCAGGCCGTAAAACGCAGCGGTAACGTTCGACAGCTTGAGCGTCATGTCCTCGGCGCTCTTGGGGAAAGTCTTTTCCACGAGAAGCGCCTTCACCTCCTCATCGGGGTAGACGTCTCGCGCGCGGATATTCTGCATCTCGCCGTAGAGCTTGCGCCCGGTGATGGTCATGATCGCCGCGCTGAACTCATAGACGCGCGTCGACAGCCGCCTGATCGTGCTCACAAGCTGGCACAGAACGGCCTGCATCACCGCCGGCTCTTTGCGCAAAAGCTCGAGGAAGGGGGCCGACTTCATCGAGGCAACAAGGCAACTCGTGCGCGCCTCGACGCTCGCCGAGCGCGGACGGCCGTCTATGGCCGGAAGCTCGCCGAACATATCGCCCGACTTGAGGTCGTGGAAGCTTACCACCTTGCCGGCGAGCGAGTAGACGATGACTCGCGCCTCACCTGAAACCAGGAAGAACACGTCGTCGGAGCGGTCGAGATATTCGATGATCGGTTCACCCGGCTCGTAACGCCGCCAGCTGGAAGTCTCCTCGACGCGCCGCAACACCTCCGGTGCGAGGCCTTTCAAGACGGCCACGCCATCGAGGCTGTGCTGAGGCTTGGCGACAAAGGTCTGCGTCATGCCGATAGCCCATGGGCGGATGAGGCGCCGATCATACCGCACACTCGGTGCACGCTATATGAGAATTATCACACCCACGACTGCAACATGCGCCGTGACCACAAGGGTCATAGAAAACGGTGCTCGATCGAAGTGGATGAGTCCTTGCCGATCGTCTCGAAATGATCGCGCAAGAAAATGTCGGCGCGGCTACGGCCAAGTTCAAATAGCCAAAGGAGAAAATCGCGGCAGACATTGAGCTTGCTCGAAACGCCGAGCTTGCTCATCTCGTCCTCGGCGTCGATGCAGTGAATCAGCATCTTCTTCAGACGGCCGCCATCATCGAAGCCGGTCTCCACCAGGTGGTTCACGAAATTGATGGCGCGCATCTCGCGCATCAAGCTCGAGTTGAAGCTGAGCGTGTTGATGCGATCGAGGATGGCTTGCGCGGTCCGCGGCACTTCTTCGATATGGATGGGGTTCACCATGATGAGCAGGACGTCACTCGAGGAGCAGTTGTAGATGAGCGGGAAGATCGGCGGGTTCCCCATGAAGCCGCCGTCCCAGAAATATTCTCCGTTGATCTCAACTGATTGAAACACCGAGGGAATGCAGGCGGAGGCGATGACGGCATCGACCGAGATGTCGCTCAGACCGAAGACCCGCAGCCGGTTGGTGAAGACGTTGCTCGCGCAGACGAACAGCTTGACCTTATCGGAGCGGCCGAGCCTTGCGAAATCGATCTGCTCATTCAGGATCTCGCGCAAGGGGTGATAGTTCGCCGGGTTCATCTGATAGGGCGACCACACCCGCGATAGGGTGTCCATCAATACCCAGCCCGGCGAGTAGTCGAGGCTGCCCGGACTAATCAGCCGATCGAGCAAAGACGGCTGCATGATTGACCAGGCCCCGGCAGCAGCAACCGCCTCCCAGAAGCTCGCAAGTGCGCGGCGGGCGCCTTCATTGCCGCCCAGCGTGAGCCCGTAGGCAGTGACCACGGCGTTCATGGCCCCCGCGCTCGTCCCGACAATCCCCTCGACAGCGATGCGCTCGTCCTCGAGAATCCGGTCGAGCGCCCCCCAGGCAAAGGCGCCATGCGACCCGCCGCCCTGCAAGGCGAGGTTAATGATCTTGTGGCCTCCGCCGGCCGAACCGTCGCCCACGCTCGTCTCCCTGGCGCTCCGTTTGCAGACTACTCGCGCAGTTTAGGGATACATGCTAAGCAAGTACGTGCAAACGTTGCTGCGGCCGGAAAAGGCCTTATCGGGCTGGGTCTTGCATCTCATCTTGCCGCGCCGGTGATTTCTTGCCCGGACCGGCATGGGAGAGGCCCGAGGCCGGCAACCGCCTTCAATGAAGGCTTGCGTTATGTACGGAGCTGAGAGTCGCAACAGGCTCAAGCAGGACGTCCGGAACACGCCGGACGCTCAGCCTGCTGCTGCCGCTCCGGAAGACGACAAGAAGACCAAGAAGCAGCTCGTCGACGAACTCGCGGCTCTGCGCCGGCGCGTGAATGACCTCGAAGCTTTCGAGCACGAGCGCAAGGCGATCGCCACCGAGCTCAAAGGCACACGCCAGCGCCTTCAGTACCTCCTCGCCGTCAGCCCGGCCATCATCTACACGACCAAGGCGACCGGCGACTACGCCTGCACCTTCGTCAGCGAAAATCTCCGCGCCATCATGGGCTATACGCCGCAGGAGATGACGACCGACCCGAAGGGTTGGCCTGAGCGCCTGCATCCCGAGGATGCGCCGCGCGCCTTTGGCGAGATGCAGCCCCTGATTGGGCGCGGGGGCGGTACTGTCGAATACCGCTTCCGCCATCGCGACGGGCACTACATCTGGATCCAGGACACCTTCAAAGTCGTCTATGACGAGGCGGGGCGCCCGCTTGAGCTCGTGGGCGCCTGGGCCGACATCACCGAGCGCAAGCACGCGGAGCAATTGGCGCTCAAGGCCAGCGGCGAGATCGAGGAGACGAAGCGCTACCTCACGCGGCTGATCGAAAGCTCGCCTGACGCTATCATCGCCACCGACAAGAACGGGACGGTGGTTCTGTTCAACGAAGGCGCCGAGACACTCCTCGGCTACCGGGCCGAGGACATCGTCGGGCGCCCGACCGCCGGACTTTACGACAGCGAGGAGCGCGCCAAGGACGTTCTTATCGAGATGCGCAAGCGCGGCGGCATGGCCTCGGGCTATGAGAGCGTGCTCAAGGCCAAGGACGGGCGCAGCGTTTCCGTCCTCATCTCAGCCTCGGTCCTGCTCGATAAAGATGGCCACGAGGCCGGGATGGTCGGTTTCGCCACCGACCTCAGTGCGCGCAAACGTGAGGAGGAGGAGCTCCGCAAGGCGCACGACGAGTTGGAGAAGCGGGTCGAGGAGCGCACCACCGAGCTGAAGGGCGCCCGCGAGCGGCTACGCTATCTGATGACGGTCACGCCGGCTATCGTCTACACCAATCAGGCAAGCGACTACACTTGCACCTTCGTCAGCGAGAACGTGTCGCGCATCATGGGCTTCTCTGCTTGGGAGATGCTCGAGGACAAGGATTTCTGGACTGTTCGCCTGCACCCCGAGGATGCCAAGCGCGTATTCGAGGAGATGGCCCCGTTGATCGATAAAGGCGGCGGGACGATCGAGTACCGCTTCCGCCATCGCGATGGCCACTACATCTGGATTCAGGACACCTTCAGGGTCATCCATGACGCGCAAGGGCGCCCGTCGGAGATCGTGGGCTCATGGGCTGATATCTCCGACCGCAAGGGGGCGGAGGAGGCGCTCGGCGAACGTATGGCAGT
>JBLMXO010000217.1:0-10233 GCA_050257815.1 Actinomycetota bacterium | reverse complement strand
TCCGGCTTTAGCGTCTTGACCTTGGCAAGCGTCACCGACATGTCGTCGAGCTCTGGCGGCAGTTGATCATCGATGACGACCTGCATGCCATGGCGCTCGATGTCGTTCAGAACGCCGGAGCGTACGTCCTGGGCGAACGGGTCGTTCTCCATGGCAAGAGCGACGCGCAAACTCTCGGGTGCCTTGCCGAGATCCTTGGCATGCTCAGCGGCGAGATCGATAACTGGGGTGAGATATTGGTCAGAGGTCGACAGTACTGCAAAAATATAATGGTAGCCCTTGGTGAACAGGTCGCGCGCCGCGCCGTTCGCTTCGATCATCGGCACCTTGTATTTCTCGATGACGGGCAGGATTGCTTGGGTAATGCCCGAGCTGTAGGGCCCGAGCATGAATTTCACGCCATCCTGCTCGATGAGGCGTTCAGCCAGTTCGGCGCCGCGCGCCGGAGACGACTCGTCATCGTAATAGCGCAGCGCGAGCTTGTAGTCCTTGCCGCCGATCTTGACGCCGCCCTTGTCATTGATCTTGCGGGCAGCAAGATCGTAGCCGTTCTTGGTGTTGATCCCGTTTTGAGCGTATTTGCCGGTCAAGGAGACGGCCGCGCCGATGACGATGACGTTCTCAGCCGAGATGGCAACTCCTAGCCCCAGGGCGCCGAAGACCAGCGCCGCAACAAGGCTCACCCGAAGCCAATGCGCCAAGCGCACGTTATGAATCCCCGCCCCTCGAGTTCGCTCTAGCGAATCTTGTTCGTGGCAACAGACTACGATCTCGCACGCACGCCGCACAATCGCGCTGGGCGCGTGCTCCCCGCCATAACAAGTCGAATGCCCAGCTTAAGGTTCCACCTAAGGATTATCGGTGTTGAACGTATCGCAGTTTTCCAGCTTGCCGCTCTCATAGCCGCGCTTGAACCAACGCACGCGCTGCGCGGAGGATCCGTGGGTAAAGGCATCGGGCACGACATAGCCTTGCGTCTGTCTCTGGATCTTGTCGTCGCCGATCGCGCTCGCAGCGTTTAATGCCTCCTCGATGTCGCCGGGCTCGATGATGTTCTTGGTCTCTTGAGCATGATTGGCGAAGATCCCGGCGAAGCAATCGGCTTGCAGCTCGACGCGGACCTGAAGTGCGTTCGCCTCAGTCTGGCCCATGCGCTGCCGCACGGCTTCCACCTGATCCATGATGCCGAGCAGCTTCTGCACATGATGGCCGATCTCATGCGCGATGACATAGGCCTGGGCGAAATCGCCAGGCGCTTTGAAGCGGTTTTTCAGCTCCTGGTAGAATTCGAGGTCGATATAAACCTTCTCGTCGTTCGGACAGTAGAACGGGCCCATCGCCGACATGCCCGTGCCGCAGGCTGAACGGGTCGCTCCTGAATAGAGCACGAGCTTTGGATCGCTATAGGTTTCGCCGTACTGGTGGAAGATATCCTGCCAGACATCCTCGGTGTCAGCGAGCACGACGGACACAAATTGCTTGAGGTCGTCCTCGCTCGCGGTCTTGGGGTGCTCGAGCGGTGGCCCTTGCGGTGAGCTTGGCGCTGGGAAATTGGTCGTGTCAGGCCCAGGGTGGGACTGTGGCAGGTGAATGTCGGGGAAGTTGCCTTCATCGCCTCCCGGTCCGCCCCCTTGCATCAGCACAGTGGGATCGATGCCGAAGAACCACATGAGCGCAAGAATGATGAGGATTCCGACGATGCCGATGCCGCCGCTGCGGCCCGATCCACCACCGCTTGGAAAGCTTACGCCGCCTCCCGGGAAGGAAAAGCCACCGGGGCCGCCTTCGTCCCGCCTGTCCTCGACGTTGTCGCTCTCTCGTCCGCCGCGCCAGCGCATGTCAGCCATCCTCGCCGAGCTGTCCCGGCCTGCCGAAATTTCGATCATTGTGCATGGCGCGCGCCGCCGCACAAGGCTCGCTCATTGGCCGGAAATCAGGGCCTCAGCCAGGCGGGCGAGAAAACATGAGGGCAGCTACGCAAATCCTTGGAGATTGACAAGGAATCGTCAAAAAACTGCCACAGGCACAAGGCATGCTGCAGATGCCCAGTTGTGTTCGGTCTGGGTAGGTAGTGCGTTCTGTGTAATGCGTACGAGCCTCGGCACTCCCCGCGCCGGGGCTCTTCTTTTTTGTCCTCGCCTTCCCTGTCCCGATCTGGCTGCGGCTCAGTGCTCGGCTTATTCTTGCGCATGCGCTTTTCGTCCGGCGCCGACCAAGGACACAGAAGATGAAGACGGCCGTCAGCCTCATGAGCGGCGCCATGCTGCTCGCTGGTCTCACCCACGCGAGCGCCGCGAGCCTCGCCGGCAAGTATCAAGCCGCGGGAACGAATCTCGATGGATCGCCCTACACCGGAACCGCGGAGATTACCGCGACGAGCGATACGACCTGCACCATCTCATGGCAGACCACCGCCAACTCGAAGGGAATCTGCATGCGCAATGGTAATTCCTTCGCCGCAAGCTATGCGCTCGGCGGCTCGATCGGACTCGTCGTCTATCAGATCAAGCCCGACGGGACGCTCGAAGGCTTGTGGACCGTCGCTGGTCAGAATGGCGTCGGCACCGAGGTGCTCACTCCGGCGAAGTGAGGCGACAACGCGATGACCCGTCGCGGTGCGCTCACCTCCAAGCAGAAGAACAGTCGCTAGTTCTGCTGTGGCGTCTCGCTGGGCTGGCCCTCCGGAGGCATGGATTCCTCGGCGGGCGGCTCGGCGGGTTCCTCCGTCGGCTCCTCGTCTTCGGCGGCCGGCGGCTCGGATGATGGGGTCTCCGCGGCGGGAGGCGTCTCTGCTGGAGTCGTCGTCTGCTGGTCCACCGTCGGAGGGAGTTGAACCTTGACGTTGGTCTCGCCTTTGTGCCCGTACATGAAATAAGCGGCGATCACGAGGGCGAGCACGATTCCACCCAACACGATCGCAAGAAAAGTCCTGCTGGCCTGATTATCGTCTGCCATTCTTTCCTCCCTCACGAGGACCGTGATCGAAGTCCCTTTTCCGCCAAACTATCGGGGAATCGGCGGCCGGTCGAGCCTTGCTTGGCTACCACCTTACGCCACAGGTCAACGCGATGGCGAGACACTCGCGCGCTTGACGACGAGATCGAAGAGAGGCGCGAGCAGGACGACGACGAGAAAATTGACGAGGACCGAGTAAAGCGCCGCGTAGCCTGGCACCGCGACGCCGAACACCGTGAGCGGATAGACCGATGAGGTGAAGCCCTGAGTTGCCGCCATGTAGGTACCGACGGCCGTGCCTGCTGCCCATCCGGCAAGAAGCGCCTTGGCATTGAACGACCGGGTGAAGAGGCCGAGCAGGACCGCCGGCAGAAGCTGGATGATCCAAATGCCGCCGAGCAACTGGAGCTGGATAGCATAGGCTTGCGGGATGGCGAGGATGAAGGCGACGGCACCGATCTTCACCACCAGCGAGACGATCTTCGCCATGCGCGCCTCTTCGGCCTCGGTGCAATGCGGCTTGAGGAACTCCTTGTAGAGATTGCGGGTGTAGAGATTGGCGCAGGCGATGGACATGATCGCCGCCGGGACAAGTGCGCCGATGGCAATTGCCGCGAAGGCGATGCCCACGAACCAGGATGGGAAGGAGGCGAGGAAGAGCGCCGGCACGGCAAAGTTTGCCCCATATTGACTGAAGCCCGACGCGTAAGCCGGATCCTTATCCACCCCGGCTGCGATTGCCATGTAGCCGAGAAGAGCAATCAGCCCGAGAATGAATGAATAGGCGGCGAGTAGGCCTGCGTTCCGCCTGATCACGTCTCCATTGGAAGAGCTGAGCACGCCGGTCATGGCGTGAGGGTAGAGGAACAGCGCGAGCGCCGAGCCAATCGCAAGGCTCGCATAAGCGCTTTGCTTGCCGAGAGATTCAGCCGAAGCCGGCGGCAGGATCAGCTTCTCGGGCGGCACTGCGGCGAAGATCGCTCCATAGCCGCCGAGTTTCGCGGGGATGATCACGATCGCGGCGAAGATGGTGATGAAGATCAGCAGGTCCTTGACCACGGCGATAAGCGCGGGCGCTCGCAAGCCGCTGGTGTAGGTGAAGGCCGCGAGCACGACGAAGGCGATGATGAGCGGCAGATGGCCGGCAAACCCGCTGGTCGGAAAGCCGAGCGCGCCGATCACCACCTCCATGCCGATGAGCTGAAGCGCGATATAGGGCATGGTGGCGATGATGCCGGTCAGCGCCACCGCGAGTGCGAGCAGACGGCTGTCGAAGCGGTCACGCACGAAGTCGGCCGCCGTCACGTGGCCGCGCTCGTGCGCGATCGCCCAGAGCCGCGGGAAGACGAGATAGAGGAAGGGATAGATGAGGATGGTATAGGGGACGGCGAAGAAGCCAAAAGCCCCTGCGCCGAATACAAGCGCCGGCACGGCGATGAAGGTGTATGCGGTGTAGAGATCGCCGCCGAGCAGGAACCAGGTGACGACGGTGCCGAAGCGCCGTCCGCCGAGGCCCCATTCATGGAGCTGATTGAGATCGGCTTTCCGCCAATGCGCGGCGACGAAGCCGAGCCAAGTGACGAGCAGGAACAGAGTGACGAAGACGGCGGTCGCGGGGAGGTTCAGCGTCAAAGCACGTCCCCCATGGCGCCCGGGTCGACGCCCGCTCCCGCCTGCGGCGTGACGCCGGTCAGCCGCGTGTCGAGCAGGTAGACGATGAAGACGACGACCGCGCCGACGAGAACGAGCGCGAGCTGGTACCAATAGAAGAAGGGAACGCCAGCGAGAGTGGGCTCGGTCTTATTGTAGAACGGCACCCACAAGATGAGCCCGACCGGAACGAGATAAAGGAGGCGCGGCCAATAGGCGGAGACGCTGCGCGGCCTCTTGGCTTCACGAGTACTTGCTCGGCTTGACCCAACCGCTTGGCGCGGCTTTGCCCCTTTTTTCTTGGCGGCCATGCGCGTCCCACTCCCGTCGCGCTGTGCAGCGGCGCGAGCTTATTGAAAGCGCCCGTCCCTGCGCGATTGCCGTTTATAGCCCTGTTAGGGGATGTGAGTGCAATATTGACCTAGCAGCGCTATGCAGCCCATATGTCGAACCGTGAGCCCGTAGCTCAGCCGGTAGAGCACTTGACTTTTAATCAAGGGGTCATGGGTTCGAATCCCATCGGGCTCACCACTTCCCGCGTCGAGCTAGAGGCAAGCGATGGGAGCACGACGATGGTCGACGACGTGGAACCCTTGAAGGCACGGCGTGCGGAACTCGAGCGCCAGATCGCTGCGCTAGAGTCGGGTCGTATCGCTCTCTATATGCCGGGGATCACTCTCATTCCGCAGGAGGGCTTGCCGGCCGACGACGCTGCAGATCAGCAACTGGCGCATCTCCGCGCGGCGATCGTCGAGATCGATACGCAGCTCGGCACGTTGGCACGCAGCAAGTAACGCTGAACGATGAACGGGCGCATCGGCTCTCGCCGAGCGCCCGCTTATCAAGACCGGTCTATTTCGGGCAAACAGTCGCGTCGATGTGGCAGTGGAAGTCGCCGAAGAGCTTCTCGCAGTTTGTGGTCGCCTGGGTGACCTTGCCCTTCATGCTCTTCGCGGTCTGCTTGAGATCGGCTTGTGCATACAAAGTGGCAGTCTTGAGATCCTTGGCGACACCCTTTGCCCTTACGGTCTGACAGGTGCCGGCCTGAGCCGGTGCGCCGAACGCAACGGCAAGCAGAGCCAAAGCCGCTGCGCCTACGATCACTTTGTTCATGACTTAACCTCATTCCCCTGATTGGCGATTGGCGAGGGTATGCATCCCCGGCAACAAGGGCCGGTGCTCATGCCATCGCAATAACGGATCTGGCTCGCTTTACGGGCAGATATACTTCCAGCGCCCGAAGATGCCTTGCTTCCAATAGCAGGACGGATTGGTCGGCGGGGCCCAGGTCACCGCGTAAGCCGGCACGCTAACGACGTTATAGGTCACCCACACGCATTGATCGGGTCCGCACAGCCAATCGGCCTTCGCCGGCTGACCGACAAAGAGGAGTGCGGCAGCGACACTCATACCTGCAAAGATCGATTTGATCACGAGACAGCCTCCCTAAAGCTAGATGCAATGGCCCCACGCGATTTAACCCGGACGGCGCCCTGGAGTCCATGCGACTCGCTGAGGCGCTGGCAAAGCTCGCTTCTGGAGTGCGTTCGGGCGGCTTTCCGCCTAGCCCTAGTCCGGAACCCGGCCGGCTGCCTTACGGAGATATTGGAAGACGGTCCGCTTCAGGAAATTGTAGGCTGGGCGCCCCATTAGGGCGATGGCTACGACCTTGGTGAGGAAGGGTGTTGCGCCGAACAGGCCGGATAGTGCGGCCTTGACGCTCGGTTCGAGATCCGCCTCGATCACGACCGGAATGAGCGACCAAGCCCCGTAGCCTCCGATCATCAGGACTGTGCCCAGCGCAAACCGCCAGCCGATCTGCTCCGCGCTGAAACCCTGCTCGCCGGCGTCCTCTATGGCGGCCTCCCTAAAGTCGTTCCTCGGGCGCATGTCCATGATCGGTAATGATGAAATTGGATTTCCCAGAGGCAGGATTGGGGTGCCCTCCCGCACCTGCCGATCAGCGATGGTAACCTTCACTGTCCTAAAGCGAAACACTTAATTCCACGTAGCCAGCGACGGGGCCAACACCGCCATTTCTTACGCTTTTTGGGGATTTTTCACGATCACAAGCCAAGTTTTTCGCGCAAGGGCATTTGCCCCATGGGAGGGGTCATGACTAAGGACGCCCTCTCGCCCAGGCTTGGCCCAATTGTGGCAGGCAACGCCCTCTCTGCTCAGCGCTTCGCTGCTGTCAGTCCGAATAGACGCCGCCGCAGACGACCGTCTCTTGGAGACGCCGGCAATAGGTCTGTTTCGCTTCGACCTTGTCGGTGACCGGGTTCCTGAACTTGTAGCTCTGCCAAAAGCTGTCGTTCGTCTTGGCCATAGCGACACGCTCCTTGATGAACTCCTTACCGTCGACGTCCTTGTCGTTCATCTGGTTGGTGCCGATCCGTTTGGCGTCGGCGCCGTGTGGTGCGCATTTCGTCCTCCAGGGCATCGCCCCACGGACATCCCCGCGCTTATGCGGTTGACATTAGCGCAAAGCTGGAAGCGACCCCTATGCGCTCCCGCCGCCATGCTTTCGCAATTGCCAACGAAGCGGGCGTTCGCTTAGCGCTCGGCCCTTTCCGAAGCGGTGAGCCAGGCTGGATTGAACCAGCGGTCGGCCTCTCCGTCGTACGGGAGCCGGGTGATATCCCAGTGGCGGATATAGGGCGCGTAGGCCTCCCATACCGGAGGGCCGCCGCCGACGAAGACCACGCGGTCGGGAAACCAGGCGAGCACCTCTTCGGGGTGATGGCCGGAGCGGATCTCGCAGATGGTGCGGTCCTCATAGGCGAAGGCCGGGATCGAGGCAACGGTCACGGGACCGGCGATGATCACATGGCCGCGCGTCACCTCGAAGAAGCGCGCCACATCCGCCACGTATTCGCGCCCCTTGTTGCCTTCCCAGGGGAGCTTACCGCTCAAGCCGAGTTGGCCGCTTAGGCCAATGGCGCACATGGCGCGAATGTCAGCCACTCCGTCCTCCACGCTCGAGCCGGTGCTGCCCGCATCGCTCCCGACCTTATCGGCCGATGGCGTTTTGGCAAAGAGTCGGGCACAAGACGCATCCCATGACATCCCGTCACTCGATCCATCGCGACGCACAGCCGCATAGGCGGCTCGAAGCCATCGGTCTGATGGCGCTCGCCACGGTCTGCTTCGCTTGCCTCGATTCGACCGCGAAATATCTCGTCGGCGTCAAGGGCGTGCCCGTGCCTGAGGTCACCTGGTTCCGCTTCGCAGGCCACGTCGTGTTCACCGCGCTCGTGCTCTGGCCGCTTGCATTCAAGCCATCGCTCAACTCGAAGAAGCCGCTGGTGCAGATTCTGCGTTCGGCGCTCATGGTGGTGACCACCGGCTTCAATTTCATCGCGCTGCGCTATCTCCAGCTCGACCAGACCGTCACCATCTTCTTCATCACGCCGCTCCTCATCGCGGCTCTCGGCGGCCCTCTTCTCGGTGAGTGGGTCGGCTGGCACCGCATGTTGGCTATCGTCGCGGGCTTTCTCGGCGTGCTGCTGGTGATGCATCCGGGCTTCGGCACTGTCCATTGGGCGATGCTGCTCGTGCTCATCGCGACCTTCGGCTATGCGCTCTACAACCTTGCAACGCGCTATCTCGCCGCGTTCGATCCGCCAGAGGTGACGCAAACTTTCACGCCGCTCGTTGGCTTCGTTGCGCTCGCGCCCTTCGCTCTCTCGGCCTGGCAATGGCCGCACGACGTCAAGACATCTGTCCTGCTTGCCTCGCTCGGCTTCTGGGGCGGGCTCGGGCACTGGCTTCTGATTCTCGCCCACCGCATCGCGCCGGCCTCGGTGCTCGCGCCCTTCATCTATCTCGGGCTGATCTGGATGACGACGATCGGCTATCTCGTGTTCGACAATCTGCCGAGCCTGTGGACGCTGTCGGGAGCCGCCGTGGTGATCGTGTCAGGACTCTACCTACTCGCCCGCGAGCGGAAGCTGATGGGAGAGGCCAAAGCCGGGCCCGCCTCCGAGATCGCTTCGCAGTGACAAGCTCGCTGGCCTAATCGTGGATGCCGGCCCAAGGCCGGGCATGACGAGGTGGTGGTGCCTGGGCCGGCCCTAAGCCTCTTCCTCGTCGCGCCCGACCGCGTAGCGGCCGCGGACGTCGTCGACAAAAGTGGTGAAGCGGCGTTCGGCGATCGCTGCGCGGGCGCACGCCATGAGTTCCTGATAGAACTGCACGTTGGCGTAAGAGAGCAGCATGGCGCCGAGCGGCTCTCCCGACCTCACCAGATGATGCAGGTAAGCCCGCTCATATTGCGCGGCGGGACAGGCGCTCTCAGGATCGAGCGGCGTCTGATCCTCGGCGTAGCGGGCGTTGCGCAGATTGAGCCGTCCGCCCCAGGTGAAGGCCTGACAGTGGCGGCCTGAGCGGGTCGGCAGCACGCAGTCGAACATGTCGATGCCGCGTGCAATCGAGGTAAGCAGGTCTTCGGGCGTGCCGACGCCCATGAGATAGCGTGGCCGGTCCTCGGGCAGAACCTGAGCGGTCGTCTCGACCATGTCGAGCATCGCCCCCTGCCCCTCGCCGACAGCAAGTCCGCCGACCGCATAGCCGTCGAATCCGAGGTCTGTCAGGTCCTTTGCGCAGCGCACCCGCAGGTCCGGATAGACGCTTCCCTGCACGATGCCGAACAGAGCCTGCCCGGGCTTGCTCATGGCCGCGAAGGCCACCTTGCAGCGCCTTGCCCAGCGGAGCGAAAGCTCGAGAGAGGCTTTGGCCTCGTCCCGCGTCGATGGATATGGCGTGCATTCGTCGAGCACCATCTGGATGTCCGCGCCGAGCAGGCATTGCACCTTGATGGCGCGCTTGGGGCTGAGTGCGACGGTCGCGCCGTCGACATGGGACTGGAAGGTCACGCCCTCCTCGTCGATCTTCCTGAGCTTCGCCAGGGACATCACCTGAAAGCCGCCGGAGTCGGTCAGGATCGGCCCGTCCCAGTGCATGAATTTGTGCAAGCCCCCGAGCCTGGCGATGCGCTCTGCCCCCGGCCGCAGCATCAGATGATAGGTGTTGGCGAGGATGATGTCGGCTCCGCTCGCCTTCACGTCCTCGGGAAACATGGCCTTCACCGTGGCGCCCGTGCCGACCGGCATGAAGGCCGGCGTGCGGATAATTCCGCGCGGCGTGGCGATCTCGCCAACGCGTGCCATGCCGTCACGTGCTTTCAGCGTGAAGGCGAAGCGCTCGCTCATAGTTGGGGTGCCGGACTGAGCAAACAGGCATCGCCGTAGGAATAGAAGCGGTAGCGTGCGGCAACGGCATGCGCATAAACCTGCTTCATCACCTCGAGCCCAGCGAAGGCTGCGACCAGCATGAACAGGGTCGAGCGCGGCAGATGGAAATTGGTCAGCAGCCGATCGACGAAGCGAAATGTGTAGCCCGGGGTGATGAAGAGAGCTGTATCGCCACGAAAGGGCATCAGCTTTCCGTCCGGAGCGGTCGCACTTTCCAGCAGCCTGAGCGACGTGGTGCCGACGGCGACGATTTTGCCGCCCCTTGCCTTCACCGCGTTCAGAGCAGCTGCCGTCTCGGCCGTGATGAACCCGTGCTCCTTGTGCATGACGTGACCTTCGGTATCGGCCGAGCGCACGGGGAGGAATGTGCCGG
>JBLMXO010000216.1:0-3831 GCA_050257815.1 Actinomycetota bacterium | reverse complement strand
GAGGCTATTCCTGGCTTGCTTCGCGATATTCGTGTGCGCCTTAATGTCAGTCGCCGCGACAAGCCGAGCCGCGCAAAGCTTCCATGAGATCTATCGGACGGGCATCAGCCACCCGCAACGATATTTTGCCGAGACGACGCATGATGGTACGGGGCGCCCTGTGGTCATCTACTACCACCGCTACAGCACCGCGCTGGCGTACTTTCAGAGTTTCATTAGGGCCCATGAGCGTTGTCACGTGAGCGGGTATCACAACGAAGTTGCCGCCAGTTGCTGCGCCTTGAACCGCTTGGGTTCATCTCGAAGCCAGCGTGCCGCCATCGGGAACTATATCGTTTCGAGAGACGTAAACCCTGAGACCGTCGTCGACTATCAGGGCCAAGGGCGCTTGTTCTGGAGCAAGATCGAAGCGAGATGCCTCGGTTCTGCTAGCCGCTGAACCGCGAGGCAAGGCGAAGCTCTGCCTTTTTGTCAGGATAGGTGCTTCGCCTGGATGTGGCGGAAGAAGGCCGCCGCATCGAGGCGCTTGCCGGTCACCTTCTCGATAAGGTCCTCGGCCGAGGAGCGTTGGCCGGGCCGATGGATCTTCGCGCGGAGCCAAGCGAGCAGACCGCCAAATTCGCCGCGACGGATTTCATCCTCGAGAGGATGCTCCCGGGCATAAGTCTCGGCGAGCTGCGCGGCATAAAGGCTGCCCAAAGTATAAGTGGGGAAATAGCCGAACATGCCCATCGACCAGTGCACATCCTGGAGCACGCCCTCACGGTCGGAGGAAGGCGTCGCCCCGATCAGCGACGTGCTGCGCTCGTTCCACACGTGAGGCAGGTCGCGAATGCTGAGCGAGCCGGAGACGAGCGCGACCTCGAGTTCGTAGCGGAGCACGATGTGCAGATGATAGGAGACCTCGTCTGCCGCCACACGGTTTACCCCTGCCCGCACCGAGTTGACGCTGCGGTAGAACGGCTCGGCGTCAACGCCACTCACTGCGTCGGGGAACAACTTCTGCAAGCGCGGAAATGCGTACTCCCAGAAGGCACGACTGCGGCCGACATGGTTCTCCCATAGCCGCGCCTGGGATTCTTGCAGGCCCATGCTCGGGGCTTCGGCAAGCAGTGTGTCGCGATCGCTTGGGTCGAAACCCTGATCGTAGAGGCCATGTCCGCCCTCGTGCAGCGCGGCGAGCACCGCTTCGGAGAGATTGCTCTCGTCGATGCGGATGGTCAGGCGCACGTCGTTTAGACCGGCGAGAAGCGAGAACGGGTGAGTCGAGCGGTCGAGCCGCCCGCGCTCGAAGGCGAAGCCCATGGCCGCGAGCATTTCTCGACTGAGCTGCCATTGGCCGGCTTCGGCGAATTTGCGTCCACGCAGCACGCCGTCCGAGGCAGGCTTGGCGCCTCGAACCATTGGCACCAATGCCTTGCGCACCTCGTCCAACACGGGATCGAGCCGCGCGCGGCTCATGCCGGGCTCGTGCTCGTCGAGCAGGGCATCGTAAGGATCGCCTCCGCTGGCAAGCGCACTCGCGCGATCACGCAAAGTGGCAACCAGCGCCTCGAAGGCTGGTGCGAAAATAGCGTAGGAATCGTTTGCGCGCGCTTCTTCCCAGGCGCCGAGAGCCTTCGATCTCGCATTGGCGAATTGGCGCACCAGGTCTGGGGGCAGCGCAAGCGCTTGGCGGCGCAAACGTTGGAGCAGGAAAAGCTCGCGGGCGAGGCGCTCGTTCCCTTCCGACTGCGCAGCGACCTCCTCCACGAGATCACCAAGCCGATCCGAGACGAGCATGGCGTGACGAATGCCTTCCAGCGTCGCGAGCTGCCCGCCTCGTTCGGCGCGGGCCGCGTTGGGCAACATCGTCTCCTCGTCCCAGCCGAGCAAGGCGATGGTCTGATCCAGATGGCACAATTCGGAGAGCTGCTTGCGCAGCGATTGCTCCAAATTCTCGGACCGGCTGATGGGGCGCTTCGGGATGCGCAGCTCCGTCGGCGCTGCCGCCTCCAGTACCGCGGCAAGTCCGCCGCGCTGCGCGACATTGACCACCTGCTTTTGCGAGACCCGGCAGATCGTCCCAAGACCATTCTCGGTCGCGGCAAAGCCCATCACCGCGTAAAACGGCTCCCCGAACACCCGCCCGTCCGGACCCACAACCGGGAAATCGTGGACCGGGAGACGGGTCGCCGTCTGCACCACCCAGGACTGCTCGGGATCGTCGGCGCTGAGCACCGCGGTCTGCAAGGCCTGTTCCCATTCCGATTGGCCGGTCGCGGCGCCCAGCATGACGCCGGTGCCGCCATAGGCGCGGTTCGGTTTCAGCACCAATAGCTCGCGGTTCTTGCGCGCATAGTCGAGCAGGTCCCCTGGCTGGTCGTGGGGCAATGTAGTGCGGCGCTCGGCCAAAAGGCGGGTCCACAACACATGGCGCCGGAACAGTCTGCGGTCGTCGGCGCCGAAATAGCGCTCGCCGAGCTCAGGATCAGTGAGAATCTCGAAGGCACTCTTGTGATCGAAGTCGCCGACAAGCGAGGAGACCACGCGGTTCTGCCGGAACAGGAGCCGCATCGCTTCGAGCGGGCGCCCAATCTCCCTTTCGAGCGCGATGAGCTCGCGCAGCTCGTAATCGCGGTAGACAACATCGATCCGCACATCTTCGTAGAAGGCTTCCTCTCCCTCCACACGCAGCTCGCGGGGGTCGGCGTGAGCGATGGTGAGACCGTGCCGCTGAGACAAGAATTGGCTGAGCACCGATTGCTCGGGCGGGCCGTCGGCGACGTATTTAGGCTCGACGAAGCAAAGCTGGCAGGAGTCACGCCCGATTGCGCGAGCGTGATCGATCAGCACTTGCACGAACAAGTCGCGCTGATCTCGCGGCAGCTCGACCACAAGATCCGGATCGTGCGCGAGCAGGGTCGGCATCACGTCGCGCATGACGAGCTGCTCGGCGACGGGGGCGTAATGGATGCCGCCCACGCCGGTGAGGTTAGGCTCCATGAAGTGCAACGAATCTTGCCAGTTCGCACCGGTGAAATCGCATGCGGCATCGAGCCGGCCGTAGATCGAATTGAAGCGCGAATGGTCCTTGGTCCAGGTGTCGCGGAACCAACTCTCCTCATCCGGCGTGATGGCCACGATCTTCCTGATGCGCTCGTCCTCGAGATACAAGTCGGGCAGTCGCTTGAGCGCCTCGATGAGCTGAAGACAAACGTGATGCACGTAAGACAACTGTTCCTGCATGACGAGGAGCGGGCGGAGCATGAGGCGGACCGGCTCCTGCACGCCTTCATGTTCGTAGATCATCTCGTTGGCACGGGCGTCGGCGCGCAGTCGCTCGGCGATCCGCGCGAAGGTCGTATCGCTCACATGGTGGGCGGCGCGTTTGATGCGCGCTTCGAGCGTTGCGCCGGATAGGCCGAGCGCTTCGGCGGGGCTGAGGACCGGGGGCATCGATTACGGAGACGGCGCTTCTGTCGGCAACGAGGTCATGTGCAGTGATTTAGCCTGCTCGTGTGCCGGGGACCGCAGCAAAAAAGAAGTTTCAACAGCTCTCGTAAACGGCATCGGTGGTTACAACTTTTTCTAACCAAAGCCGAGGGGTAGAGGCTGAGCACGAATTGGCGCTTTGACTCATTCATCTCCGGTGACGGCGCCGGCGGGGAAGGCTTTGCCACCCATGACGGTGCCAAGCACCTTGATGTCTCTCAGTTCGTCCGGCGAGGTGACGTCAAGGGGATTGCGGTCAAGCACGGTGAAATCGGCAAGCTTGCCGGTCTTGATCGAACCCTTCTTATCGTCCTGCTTGAGGAGATAGGCTGCACCGAGTGTTACCGCGTGCAGCGC
>JBLMXO010000215.1:0-2621 GCA_050257815.1 Actinomycetota bacterium | reverse complement strand
GCAATTGCCTACGGTCGCGCCGCTTCACGCTTAGGCCAAATCAGAGGGAGCTTTGCGCCATGACCGAGCCGCTCGACCATCACGCCGCGCTGATCTATGCGATGGTCACCATGTCGGCTGTGGACCGCACCATGACCGACGCCGAGCTTGCCCGTATCGGCGAGATTGTTTCCAATCTGCCGGTCTTCGCCGATTTCGATCAGGAGAAGCTGGTCAGGACGGCTGAGGATTGCGGCGGGGTGCTGAGTGAGGACGGCGGGCTCGACCGCGTGCTCGGGCTCATAAAGGGCGGACTGCCCAAGAAGCTACGCGAGACGGCCTATGCGGTGGCGCTCGAAATCGCCGCTGCCGATCTCGACGTAAAGCCGGAGGAGGTGCGCTTCCTCGACATGCTGAGCGAAAGCCTTGAGCTCGACAAGCTCACCACGGCCGCGATCGAGCGCGGTATCAGGGCGCGCAACGTCGTGCTCTGACGAGCTCCCTTACCTTCTTCGGCTCCCACCTCGGCCCCAACGCTGCAGGAGTTTCCGCGGCGACGGTCATGATCGCGTTAACTCATGCAGGGAAAAGGAGCGCAGCGTCAATTGCATGCGCGCCTATGGAACGCGACGTGGTGCTTTGCGGTTTCTGCTATGCTCGCGCTCAGGCTAGGGCGGCGCTGCAGTTCTAAGGAGGAAGTGAAAAATGTTGAGTTGGCCCAGGGCTGAGCGTAGGGCATCGAGGCTGATCAATAGCGTAGACCTCGACGATCTGCATGAGCAGATCGACAGCCTAAGATCTTATGTGAACGAGCTCGCTGGGACGGCCGGCAGAAGCGCGAGCCGCAATTATGGCCGTGCTCGCGACTATGCCGCAGAGGCGGCACACGAGGCCGAGGACCTCATGAAGGACAATCTCGCTGCTTCGCTGGTGCTTGCGCTCGGGCTCGGCCTCGTCGTCGGCTACTTCATCCGCCGCGGCACCGAGTGATAGCACGCGTTCAGTGCGAGAGCTTGACCGCGCCGGTATAGAGCGCGCCGCCGATCACGCAGGGGATGGCGATCTCGGGCTGACCAAGAGCCGTGGCCGCAACGCATCCGGTGGCGATCGCGATTGAGCCAGCGGTGGCGCCCTTGCTCATGCCGGCTTCATTCGACATCTGCGCCTTCTGCGCATCCTCGATCGCTCCGAACTGGTCCTTGCGGATGGTCTCCGATTCGAACGCCTGAGCTGCCGCGATCACGTCCTTGAGGGGCGTTGCAATCGCCTCGGGCTGACGCGGGATCTCGGCGCGGTAAAGCTCGAGCAGCTCGCGATCGCGCTCAGCATAGGAAGCGAGTGTCCATTTGGCCGTGCCGCCGGTCGTGATCTTCTCCACGGCAGAGGCGTCGCCGCCCCATCCAGTGAAGATCTTCTTGAATGAGAAGCTATGGTCATCCTTCCTCTTCGACCATTGCAGCGCCTGCATGATGCGGACGACGGGCTCGTGCTGCCCAGTCGCGACGTAATAGCCCCACAGCGCGTAGATTCCCGAGGAGCCACCTTGCTCTAGCGGGAGCTGCATCAGCGTGGGACGCTTGCCTTGCAAGAAGTCGTCGATCAGCGGACCTCTCAACGGCATGCGCGCGGAATTCTTCTCAAGCAGCTCGCGCCAATCGGGACGCTCGGAATAGGCGATCGCCCTGATGATCACCGCCTGCTCCTTATCCGGCAGGGGGAACATCTTTGGAATGAGGCCAGGGCCGTCCTTGGGGTTGGTGCCGAGCACGCCGGCGACAAAGCCGATGCAGAACCACTCTTTGTCCTCGTCGCCGAATAGGCCGAGGTCGTTCATGGCGTGCACTGCCGCTGGGACGCGCGAGGGGTTCGGGTGCTTGCGATAGTTGGTGATCCAGTCGAGCAGCTTCTCCGCCGAGGCGAACGAGGCTTGCTGCTCCGGCAGCGGCGCGGCCTCGAGCTGGATCGGCGTGGCCGACATTGGCACGGCAGTCATGGGCTGCGGGATTGTGGCATAGACATGCACCGGTACGGTCGCCGGCGTCGCGGCTGGCGGTGCTACAGGCGCGGGAGCGGCAAAGGTAACATCAGAATCAGGCGGCGCGAGGCGTTCCGGTGCCGCCTGCTTGGCGACCGAGGAGGTACGGGGCTGATTTCCCGCCGCTGCACTCTGCGCGGCGCAAGGGCTCACACCGGCGAAGGCGCCGAGAGCGAGCGCAAGGATGGCAAGACTACGCATCTCATCAGCTTCCTCCCCCCGGCCCCAGAGTGCTGACGATACTCAAGACATAGTTAACGCCCGCAAGGTTGCGGCCTTGCGGGAAACACGTTGATTTTCAGGCCTTTCGTGGCTTTTTGAGGGCTTAAATCGTTAACCATAACGAGAACTTAACATTAATCCGGTTCCCGCCCTTTCGCCTCGACGGGTCTCTTCACCCGGCGTTCTTCAGGCTCGCCAGGTCGATGACGAAGCGGTAGCGCACGTCGTTCTTCAACATCCTCTCGTAGGCCTCGTTGATCTTCTGGATCGGGATCATTTCGACGTCCGAGGCGACGCCATGCTTGGCGCAGAAATCGAGCATCTCCTGCGTCTCGCGAATTCCGCCGATCATCGAGCCGACCAGACGGCGACGCTTGGGAATCAG